>JAKUTA010000143.1 GCA_022447885.1 Candidatus Poseidoniales archaeon
ATGGCCGACCGCACATGCATCATTCACATCTACAGCTCGTACAACAACGTCCTGATGAACGCCACCGACCTGACCGGTGCCGAGATGATCGCCAAGTGCACCGGCGGCCAGGTCGTGAAGAAGGGATCCGACAAGGGGAGCCAGTTCGCCGCCACTCGAGCGGCTGAGCGCATCGCCGAGGCGATCAACGACCGTGGCTTCACGCAGGCGATAGTTCGCTATCGCGGCCCTGGCGGCAACCGCAGCCCCAACACCGGTCCAGGGGCGATGCAGGCGGTGCGCAGCCTGCAGCGCGCAGGAGTGCAGGTGACGCGCATCGAGGACTGCACGCCCCGTCCGCATGACGGGACCAAGAAAAAGGGCGGCCGGCGCGGCCGCAGAGTATGATTCGAGGTGAACACGATGGTCGAGATAGAGATTCTGCACGAAGATGACAAGTCAATGCAACTGCTGCTCAAGAAGACGGACAGGGCGCTGGCCAACGCGCTGCGCCGGACCATGATAGCAGATGTCCCCAAGTTCGCCATCCACCGCATGCGCATGGACATCGGCATGATCACCGATGAAGCGGATGGCAAGACATACGAATCGCTCGGTGCGATGTCTGACGAGATGCTCGCTCATCGCTGTGCCATGGTTCCGGTACCCACCTTCATCGATGAGTTCCACTTCCAAGATGAGTGCCCTGACTGCAAGGATCTCGTACCCGAACAGCGTGGCTGCCCGCAGTGTTCCGTCATCTACGCCATCGAACAGAAGGGAACCGAGGAAGGACACACCGTCACCGCGGAGCATCTGGTTGTGATGGGCGACATGAAACTGCAGATTCCCGAGGAGTTCCGAACGATTCCGCTCACCAAGCTCTACAAGGGCCAGTACCTGAAGGCGGTGCTGTGGGCGGTGCTCGGCCGCGGCCGCGACCACGCGAAGTTCTCTCCGGTAGCCGGAGTGACCTTCCGCCCGCGCCAGATAGGTGTGATGGCCAAGCCGCGCAAGGCGAAGTTGCTGTTCGACCTTGACCTGAACATCACCCGCAAGGATTTCACAAAGGGTGTGCTCGACGATGTCGACAAGGTGGACCTGCTGCGCTCCGACCTGAATCATGTGGGGGAAGGCACGGCCAGAGAGGCGGAATTCGACGGGGCGATAGTGCTCGAGGATGTCGAGGACGAGTTCGTGTTCAGCTTCGAGACCGACGGCTCGATGACCGCCCGCACCTGCTTCGAGCAGGCGTGCAGCGAACTCAATAGTCGCTTCGTCGACCTGGCGAAGGACATTGACAACGCCCTATGAGCAGGCTCACGGTTCATCTACCGCGCCTCGCCTGAGGTCGTTCGATGAATCCCATCCGCGTGCACTGTCCGGCGCACATCACCCTGCTGTTCAGCATCCACGACGCTGACAGTCGCCTCAGTCATCAGGGCAGCCGCGGAGCCGGATTCTGCGTCGAGGCCGGTGTGAATGTGGTCGCTGAGATGTCCGAGCGCTCGTCGCAGGGCGGGAGCGGGGATGTTTCGGGTCGGGTGAATGTGTGGGACCGAGACGAGTCGCTCGTCGACCGCGAAGAGGAGTTGTCGTGCCACAGCATGTATCACGACATCGCGGAGCATTTCCGAAACTCCGGAAGCATCGATGAATCCGAGGCCGTGGATCTCGACATCAGGCTCGAACTCCCGCGCAGCCAGGGATTCGGGATGTCGGCCGCCGGAGTTCTCGCAGCCGCCGAGGCGTACAGCCGGGTGCTCGGAATCGATGATTCGGCGCTGGCCCCCGGGTTGGCACATCGAATCGAGAGGCGCCGCTCGACCGGCCTCGGCGACGTGCTCGCGATGTCGGTGGGAGGGGTCGAGTTACGTCTCGAGCCCGGTGCACCACCAGAGCCCGGAGTTGTGACTGGATTCGCCTCGGACGCTCCTGTGCTGCTCGTCTGGCGGCCAGGGGAAGGCCGCCATACCAGCGGCTACATCGACTCACCGGATTGGAGGGATGACATCAGCGCGGCTGGTGGGGCTGCGGTCGATCGTCTGCGTCAAGGGGAATGGAACGCAGATCGCTGGCCTGAACTGCTCGAGGAATCACATGTGTTCGCACAGGCTTCGGGGCTGCTGGCTGAGCCAGAACGAAAGGCGTTGCTGGCGGACGTGAACGCGATCATCGAACGCTCGGCGTACTCTACCGACCTCTGCGCATGCCTGTGCATGCTCGGAGTCAGCGCTGCGGTCGTGCCACGCACGCTCACACGACCGGTTGGCGAGGAGGTGCTCGAGGAACTGGGTGAACAACTGCGTGCATGTGGGCTTGGCGCACAGGTGACGCGCATCGCAGCGCTTCAGTCCTGAATGAGCCTCGAGAGGTCGAGCGGCGAGGAGTCGAGCAGCAGCGCGCCCCCCACCTTCAGTCCGGCACAGAACCCATGGCGGTAGACGACCGCTCCGGTCCCCCATTCATCGACGTAACGTCCTACCTGTTTCTTCGTCTTCTTACGCGGGAATGATAGGTTGGCGCCGTAGAAGTGCTTGGCATCGATCCAGGAGATCGGTACACCGTTGATCTCCACGAGGTCAATCATCAGCAGATCGGGTGTGCTGATCGGTCGTCCATGCTCCTTCTGCTGCTCTGCGAGCAACTCCTCCTGTCTGCGGAAGCGCACACCTTCTTTCTCAAAATAGTCGCACAGGATGTCCTCGAAGGTGTTCGCCCGTACATGGGTTTCCGCTTGGTCGACGTTGGTCACCCGGTCGTGCTCCTCAGCCTCCTTGAACTCCGCGCAGTCACGCTCACTCAGCCGCTTCGCAGGGGCCCGTAGTGAATCGCGAATTCGTACCTTGGACCAGCCGCGCGAGGTGAGAATCGCCCGGAAAAGGCCTACAGGGGGGTACTGGAAGCGGCGTGACAACGCCAACACCCCCTCGCCGTTTTCGTAGCGTCGGCGCAGCATGTGCGAGCGCCCCATCATATCCCTGTGACTGTACACCGCCCGCTCCTGCATCAGCGCCCCGCGCAGCGACAGACACTGGTCGAGGCCGATGTCGTGCCGTTCGATGCGTTGCGCCAGTTCGTCGACCTGCTCGTCGGAGAGCCATCCGAATTCACCCGGGAAGACGACGAGATCACTCACCTCTCGCTCCACCTTCTGGGCCACCGGATTGTTCTCCCAGGTGAGCGAGATCTTTCGAGGTGGTGGGTCGATCGACTTCGGGATACCCATCGGTCGTGGACTGACTTCGAAACGTGTGCGCGCCCGCTCGTTCGGACTCAGGTCGTCAACTCGCCTCGCAGGCAGTGTCAACTTCGCTCGCTTGTCCCTTGGGTTTCGCTTGCCGCGCCCGCCCTTGCCGGATTTTCCCGAACCGCTGCGCTGGGAACCTCCACCATCCGGTTCCTGTGACTTCTCCCGCTTACGCCTTCCAGACCCGGCCTGGTCCGCATGGTCAGGTTCGACAGACTCAGATTGGGGCGGCTTCTGCCGCCGCTGTCTGCGTCTGCCCCCCCTTCTGTTCCTGGTTTTGCGTTGGCGTGTGCGATTGTCGTCGTCCTTGTCGTTCTGACTCACTTGGGGCGGCCGACCCGCTGCCCCCTTTTGAACCCGGCCCTGTCAGTGCCGCCGGTGGCGATGACGGGCGACGACGATGTATCCGAGGTCGCGCAGCGGGAACGGCACGAGCCAGAGCAGCGCGCCGAGCACGGGCCATGCTCTCGGGAGTCCAAGCAGGATGCGAGTGATTGCACCCGAGCGCGAGTGCCAGCGACCACGCTGGTCCAGCAGAAAGATCGAATCCTGCTGCTTGAGCCTCTCCGGTCGCGCTTTGAGCAGCTGCTCCCCGAACTCCGACTCCTGGCCGGCGAGCGTGAACCGCTCATCGGCGTCGCGAGCCTTGATCCACCTGACGCCGCGGCTGCACATCGAGCATGCTTCGTCGAACAGCACGACCGGCCCGGACTCGCTCATCGCATTCCCAGTGCCACACGCTGGAGACTCCGCCATGAACCATCCGTGTCAAATTGAACGCTTCCTCGCTCGTGGAACGATAATAAAGATGCAATCTTCCGAAACATTTATAAAGTCCGACATACTCTGCCCTTCCGTAGCGGGAGAAATGGAAGTGATGTATTGGCTTACCCACAACATATGGTGGGATTGCTTTCGCGGTCAGCATCGCTGACATA
>JAKUTA010000144.1 GCA_022447885.1 Candidatus Poseidoniales archaeon
GACAGTCCCAAAGAGGGAGGCCGTAGCCCGGAAGCCGGTTAACATGGATTCGGGGGACCTTGCTGTAGAGCGGCGTTCTGGTGCCCTGACCGGTTGCAAGGTGCTGCTGGGCATCTGCGGCGGCATCGCTGCAGTCGATTCCGTGCGTCTGTTGCGTGAACTGCGCAGGCATGGGGCGGACACGACCGTGATCATGTCCTACTCTGCTCAGCGGGTGATATCCCCGCTCGCGGTGGAATGGGCTGCAGGGGTCAAGCCGGTGACCGAGTGGGGGGCCGAGATGGCTCAACTGGAACCGCATGACGCGGTGCTTGTGTCACCCGCGACTCGCCGTTGCCTGGCAGCCCACGTTCACGGGGTTCTCGACACCCCGCTGCAGATGGCTCTCAGCGCAGCGCGTGGACGGCGTGACCCGATCATGTTCGTCCCTTCGATGCATTCGGACCTGTTCGACGACCCCGTTACCGATGATCTCTGCCAAGCGGTAACCGCTGAGGGGGCCTCGGTCGTGTGGGGTGACCGAGAGGAAGGACGCTACAAGACTCCTGATGCGGTGCAGACAGTCGCTGAGCTATGCCACCTGGTGAATTCCCGCCGGCCTGAGAGAAGGCGTGTCGTGGTGACATTGGGACGAAATCGAAGTCGCGTGGATGCTGTCCGCTGGATCACCAACTCGTCCACGGGCAGAACCGGATGGGCGATTGCTGAACTACTCTATAGAATGGGTCACAAAGTAGAAGTCGTCTCAGGAGAAGTCACCAGTCGGCCTGCATTCGAGCTACCATCCGTGACCAGTGTGGAAGACCCGGACGACATGCTCGGTGCACTGTTGGAGCTCGCTGCAGCGGACGATGCTCCCACGGCCTGGGTGCATGCTGCTGCGGTTCTCGACTATGTGGTTGCTGAGCCCGCATCCGAGAAGGTGGCGAGCGGAGCGGAACAATGGGGATTGGGGTTGGTTCGTTCGACGAAGCATCTCGATGCATTGACGCCGCTGTGCGGTGATAGTTGCCGCATCGCCTTCAAACTGGAGTCAGGGGTGAGTGACGACCGACTCATCGAGTCTGCGAGCGCGCTCCTGCGGGAGCATGATCTCGACGGTGTGGTGGCGAATCATCTTGAAGAAGTGTCCGGACACACCGGCAGGAGGGGCCTGTGGGTGAGTGATGATGCGGAACCCAAGCCGATCTCCAGCCTGGCCGAACTCACCGAACTGATAGACGCAGCCATCTCCGGGTGAACGCATGACAAAACAGGTTCTCGGCTACCCAGAACTCGAGTGGGTGACGGCTCTGCTCGCCTACATCGGCATGCTGTGCATTCTCGGGGCGTTCGCATTGGAGACCCGGGGAATCATCCACAGCCGCGGTCGTTCCTACCTCGGGTTGATGGCATTCGGGTCAGGTATTCTCGGGATTCGTGCCGTCCACACCGGAGAGTGGGCGTTCGTGGTGCTCGAAGTGGCGTGGATGCTCGCCTCGCTCGTCGCGTTGGTGTGTCCCCCTGTAGTAGACGGGCCGGACAACGTCTGAGGGCGTCAGGTTGAAGGACGGACGGAATGGGCGGTCGTCCATGGCTGACGCGGATGATGATGTCCGCGCGGCCGCCAAGCGGGGTATTCCCCCTCATTCTGATTTCAACGCGTGGTATCCCGCGATAGTCGAGATCGCGGACCTCGTCGACAAACGTTACCCTGTCAAGGGAATGGATGTCTGGAGACCCTATGGATGGAAGGCCATGAAACTCATCGACCAGCTGACGCACACCCAGATGGAGTTGACTGGCCATGAAGAGGTCCATTTCCCCCTCCTCATCCCGCATGACCTTCTCGAGACGGAGAATAGGCTCATCGCCCGTCTGAAGGCGGCGCGTGAAGCAGGGGTGGACCCGTCAGAACTGCGCATCGAGGCTGAACCGGAAGGATTCGCCAACGAGGTCTACTGGGTACGGCACGCTGGGGAGCATGAACTGGAGCAGCCGATGTTCCTGCGCCCCACGTCCGAGACGGCGATGTACACACTGTTCGCCCTGTGGGTGCGCAGCCATGCCGATCTTCCGCTGAAGACCTACCAGATCGTGAACACGTTCCGCTACGAGACCAAGCAGACCCGCTCGTTCATCCGCGTGAGGGAGATCCACTTCTTCGAGGCGCACACAGCGCATGCAGACGAGGATGGTGCCACCCGCCAGATCGAGGAGGACCTCGAGATCGTCGCCCGCTTGATGCACGATCTATGTCTCCCCTACCTTGTCAACAGACGTCCGGTCTGGGACACTTTTCCGGGTGCGTGGTACACGATCGCCATCGACGTGCTGATGCCCGACGGACGGACGTTGCAGGTCGCCTCGTGTCACCATTACCGTGACCAGTGGGCCCAAGCCTTCGACATCTCATACGAAGGGGAGGATGGAGAACACCGTCACTGCCACCAGACGACATATGGGATGTCCGAACGACTCCTCGGAGCGGTGGTCGGAGTCCATGGGGACGATGCTGGCCTCATCCTCCCTCCTGCCATGGCTCCTCATCAGGTGGTGCTCATCCCTGTGGCGGCGCACACATCTCCAGAAGTCGGTGATATGGTCAGACAGGTCTTCGAGCAGTTGCGAGCGGCGGGAATCCGTGTGCATGTCGACGACAGGGATCTTCGGCCAGGACAGAAATACTACGATTGGGAGATCCGCGGAGTTCCGCTCAGGCTGGAGATCGGACCACGGGACCTCTCATCCGGAACCGCGTTGGCGGTCAGGCGGACGGGGGGCAGGCAAAGCCTACCCTTGGATGGAATATCCGAAGCAGTTGGAGCTGAGCTGGATGCGGTCGCGGACGAACTGAGAAGGCGGTCTTCGCAGCATCAAGCGGATTGCATCTACGCGCTCCCCGACCTCATCCAGAGTGAAGATGGTGAATGGAGTCTGTCCGAGAAGATCGAGGATGGATTGGTGCATGAGGTGGCGTTCTGCGGTAACGATGCCGCCGCAGAGGTGCGCGAGAAGGCAAGCGGACTCACGATCCTCGGACACACCCTTGACGAGTACGATGAACCTCGGCCATGCTGCGTGACAGGTGAAATGACCACCAAGCGGCAGCATCTGGCAAGGATGTACTGATCAGCCACGCCGCTTGATGACAGCAGTGACGATCAGCGTCACCATCAGGCTGGCAGCCAGGATGTCCGGGATTCCCACGTCACCGGTGGGACCCCAGGCAATGTGCTCCGCAGTGCGATGGAACTCGAGCAGGTTCAGTTTTGTGTTCTCGGTGCAACTGGCGTGAATGCTGGCAGTACATCCTCCGATGACGTTTCCGAATCCATAGAAGAGATTGATCACGACGAGCGCCAACCCCAGCCCACCGACGACGATTCCAGCCAGCCCCTTGCTCCTTCTCACCTCACCAGCGCTTGAATCTGGTTGCGTGGGCGGGTCGAACTCAGGCAGCTCATCATCGGGTAATTCGATCATCAGGTCCTCGAGGTCGTCCTCATCTTGCAACGCTTCGGCAAGAGCCCGTTTCGAGTCCCCGCGCGATACTCCCATCTCGTCGAGGAAATCTTCCCCATAGACCCGTTCAGCCAGGCTGGCGAGCATCGGGTCCTGTTTCAGTTCCTCAGGAGAAAGGTCGCCATCGAGCAACTTACGCAGCCGGTCGCCCCCAGTGCTCATGTTGGTCACTCGCTCCGATGCAGCAGACGACGCTTCATCAACACTGTGGACGAGAGCACCCTGTCCCCTTGGTTCAGGTCTTACGGGCTACCGCCCTGCGGGCCGCTGCGATGATGTGCTGACTGCTCAATCCATATTTTTCCAGCAGTTCGTCACCTTCCCCTGACTCACCGAACGTGTCGTTCACTCCCACTCTCGCCAGAGGCACCGGACAGTTGGCTGCCAGCATCTCGGCCACCGCCCCGCCGAGCCCGCCGATGATCGAGTGGTCCTCGGCGGTCACGAGCGCCCCACAGTCGGCAGCAAGTTGCTGAACCAATGCAGAATCCAGCGGTGTGAGGGTATGCATGTCAACCACGGTGACTTCGATCCCGTCAGCCGCGAGCGCCTCAGCGGCGGTCAGCGCCTCGGTCACCAGAACCCCACATGCGAGCAGTGCCACATCGCTTCCTTCACGCAGGACGTGTCCTTTGCCGATC
>JAKUTA010000145.1 GCA_022447885.1 Candidatus Poseidoniales archaeon
GCGGTGTCGATGTCGCTGGCCGAGGCGACGCCGTCCGCGAGCATGCGAATCGCCTCATTGCCGAGCACGACTCCGAGCCGGCTGGTGGCGAATCCGGGCACGTCGCGTACGAGAATGGTGGTTTTTCCCAAGGCGACTCCTATTGCCTCGGCGGCCTCGATGGTGTCCTCGGCGATGCCGTCGTGGCGAACCAGTTCGAGCAACTTCATAATCGGGACCGGATTGAAGAAATGCATCCCGATGACCCGCTCCGGGCGACTCGTGGCTGCGGCGATCTGCGAGATCTCCAGTCCGGAGGTGTTCGTCGCCAGCAGGGCGTGTGCGGGCGCGTGCGAATCCAGCCTGGCGAAGATGTCCTGCTTGAGTTCGAGGTTCTCGGGCACCGCCTCGATGATCAGGTCGGCCTCCTCGACCGCCTCGGCGAAGTCGGTCACCGCATACAGGTTGGCCGACCATGCCTTCTTCTCGGCCTCGGTGGTCTTGCCTCGCTCGATGCCAGCATCCCAGAAGTCGGAGATGCGCTGCATCCCCGCAGCCAGTCCCTCGGGAAACGCGTCGTAGAGGTTCGTGCGCCAACCGGCCTGAACGCACAGTTGCGCGATGCCGGCACCCATCGTCCCCGCACCGATGACGGCGACTCTCTCGACCGGCACGATTCCCGCCACCTCAATCGTCCCCCTCGCGGCCCCACGAGGCGAGAGCGGCCTGGAACAGGCGTTGCCGGGGCACATCGTGCTCTAGGAAGCAGGTGAACGGAGCGATGTCCTTGAGCAGCTCGATGGCGGAGATGTAAGCACCGTAGATGAACGGGTCGGCGGAGTCGAGCGGTGGGATCTCTATTCCCAGCCGACAGAGTCCCTTGCGGGTGTCCTCGTCCCAGATGGAGTAGGTGTGCTTGGTGAAGTGCAGGTAGGCCGACAGCCGAGGCAGGTCGGAGCGCGCCTTGTCTGACAGGCTATCGATCAGCAGCGTGTCGGGGTAACGGATGGCGTAGAGGAACAGCATCACCTCCAGTTGCACGTCCTGCCGCCAATCCCGCTCGTCGAACACCGCCCAGCGGTCCACCATGTCGAGCATCTTTCCGGTGTACGGCCGGTAGAGGCGGTAGAGCAGCTCTTCGTACCCCTTGGCGTCTTGAGCCTCGCTGTGGTGGTGGGCATGGAACAACTCCGGCACGCGGTCGAAGAACGGCTGCATCCGCCCCTTGTCGAGGTTCAGCAGCGCGTATACACGCATTCGTAACACCCCGGGCACGCGCCTGCGTGCGCGTCACCCCTTCCATTCGCGGTACTGGATCCATTCCTGCTTGAACAGTTCCTTGAGCGTCGCTTCGTCCTCGTCGGAGGGCAGCATGCCTGCGAGGTAAGCGTCCCAGTCGTCGTCGCTCCCCTCGAACGGCTCTCCATGGACGGTGTGATGCACACCGGCGAACTTGCCGATGCCGCGGTGGAACTTGTCGGAAGGGATGAAGAGTTCCGGCTCGCTCTCCTTGCGCGACTTGTTGATGCGCTCCATCTCCAGGTTGAGTTCCTTGAAGTAGTGCATCCGGCTCTCCTCATTCAGGTGTTCACGCACTGCTGGCGTGTCCACCTCACGCTCGTCGTAACGCCCTTTGATGCCGTAGACATATGCCCACTGCGCCGAGGTTGATTCATCGACGCCGAACAGGTCGAGTCCGGTGCTCGTCAACTTGTTGATGTATCTCTGCAGCAGGGCGCACGGGATGACCCCCTGCTTGACGATGCGGCGGATGCCGTTGGCGCCGGTGCCGAGGTGGAACGACTCCTCCTTGAGCATCGGTCCCATGCTGGCGGCGAGCGGCTTGAACGACGAGGTGGAGAGCATCTTCAGCTGGAACTTGCCGTCGCGGTCGATGAAGTGGGTGAACATGAAGAAGTCCAGCCAGTGGTCGATCGGCTCGTTGAACGATTCGAGCAGACGCTGTGCTTCACCCTCCTCGCGCTGGGGATTGCCGCCGGAGTTGCGCTCGATCAGCTTCTGCGCCTCCCTGATGCCGTGCTCGCCGAAGTAGTTGCACAGCACGTAGGCCATCTGCCAGCCGTGCCGCTGTTCCTCGCACATGATCCTCAATGCGGACTTGCGGTCGTACTCCGTGGGTGCCGAATCCAAGAGATGCCACTGCTGCTCCACGCTGGCGAACTCGGTGTCGCCCTGCACGCTCACCATGCTGATGATGGCGTCGCGGATGCTCTGTTGCGGGACCTGCATGCGCCGATTCCACTTGGGCATGCCCTCGAAGTCGCCGAACTCGATGGTGTCGCCAGCGATGTCCCAGTCGAACTTGATCTCGAAGCGGTAGTCGCCCAGCCACGCCGGGTCGAACCCGATGCGCTTCTGCCAGTCGTTGAACTGGTCGATCCACGCCTCGAAGTTGGGCTCGTAGTCTTCGACGACGTCGGTCGGTCCCATGTCCAGCGCGAACTGTCCGAAGTTCATCAAATCGCCGCTTCTGGAATAAGACGGCCTGACAGGGTCAGGCCGCGCTCGCACACGAGGCGGTCACCCCCAGATGAAGGGCGGGGCTCACTTGCCCTCGAAGCGGGGCGTGCGCCGCTCGACATAGGCGGCGATGCCTTCCTTGGCGTCGGCGCTGCCGAACAGCGCCGCCTGCAGTTCGCGCTCCAGCGCCAGATGGTACTCGAACGGTATCTCGAGGCCGGTCTGCACGCTGCGCTTGATGTTGCCCACAGCGAGGGTCGCCTTGTAGGGCAGCGTGAACTGGCCGGCGTAGTCGAGGATGTCCTGGCGGAACTCGGCCAGCGAGCCGTCCCAGACGTGGTTGATGAGGTCCATCTCCTCCGCCTTCTCGAACGCCATCAACTCGCCGCTGATCAGGTATTCCAGCGCCCGCGCCTTGCCGATGAGCCGCGCCAGCCTTGCCGTGCCGCCCGTTCCTGCCAGCACTCCGAGGTTGATCTCGGGAAGGCCGCACTTGCCGGCGTCCTTGCGGGCGATGCGGATGTCGGCGGCCATGGCGATCTCCAGCCCGCCGCCGACCGCGTGGCCGTTCATCGCGGCGATGACCAGCTTGGGGGTCTGCTCGAGGCGGGAGAGGGTCTCGTTGGCGTGCAGGCAGAAATTGTACTTGAATCCGGGAGTGACCTTGTCGAGCATCTGGATGCTCGCTCCGGCGCTGAAGAACTTCTCGCCGTGACCGGTGATGATGATGACGTGCACGTCGTCGTCGAAGCGGGCGCGCACGACCGCGCTGTCGATGTCACGCATCATCTCGTGGGTGTAGGTGTTCGGACCGATCTTGTCGGGCTCCAGCGGGGCGCCGGCGGAGTCCGAGGCGAGTTCGATGATGGCGATGCCGTTGTCGGTCACCCCGTAGTTGACGAGGTTGTTGTCCATCGGCTCGAGTTCGGGCCACGAGGTCATGTCGCGGCCGAATCGCGTTGTCCATATCAACCAACCGTCGGGACAGAACAGCGTCTACAGCGCGGTCACTCCCCTCGCGGGGAATTCACCGAGGATGCTCACTCTTCTTCTGTGGCAGACCTGCTCTTCCTGCGCCGCTGCTGCTTCCAGCGTTCTCCCACAGCCACCGCTTCTTCAGATGGATTCCACTCGTCCCGCTTGAGCGCACCTCGGTAGGGCAGACGATGGATCACCCTTCCATCATCGGTGTCCACCCGCTTCAGCACCCAGCGGGCGAACAGGTTGTAGACCAGCCAGCGGAACGCGTCGGGGCGGAACATCTTCTCGATGAACGGCAATCCGTCCTGCCGCTTCTCCTGGTCCTTCATCCAAGCCGTAGCCAGACGCTTGAGGGCGCGGTTGCTCACCCGGTTCATCAGCCAGCGATTGGCGACGCTCGCGCGAACCGTCGGCAGAAGCCGTCGCCTGACTTCGGTCTCGTAGTCGCACTCGCCCAGGATGTCCTGCGCCGCCAGCACGCCGCTGGTGATGGCGTAGCGCATGCCGAATCCCCACATGAAGTCCTGCAGGCCGCCCGCCTCGCCGACATAGTAGCGGCCGTTCACCTTGTAGCGCCGATTGAGGGTGAAATCCCCCTTGCCCCCGATGCGCTTCACCGACTTCCGCTCCAACTCTGGATAGTGCTTGTCGTACCACGCCAGCGTCTCGTTCAGGAAGCGCTCGTT
>JAKUTA010000146.1 GCA_022447885.1 Candidatus Poseidoniales archaeon
GAACAGGGTGGCGAGGATGAGCACGACCAGGCTGGCGTTGCCCCACAGCGGCGTGCCGCTGAACAGGAACACCCACAGGGACCATCCGATGATGAGCCAGAACCAGAGCTCGTGCCGGCGGGCGACAGCGGTGAAGCGGGCGCGCATGATCGCATCGTCGTAGAGTTGTGGGACCTCATCCGGGGTGACCATCCCCTGCTCCACTCCGCAGTGGACGCACACCAGATATCTCGGACCGTTCCCGCTGATGAACTGGTCCTGCGGATAATTGCCGCGACATACTCTGCACGTCGGCATCCGCTTCCCTCATTCCGCTCGACCCTCGCGGGGCATTTCAACGCTTCTGGCTGTGGTGCTGGGCCGCATCGCCAGGAAGTTGTCGAGCACCTTCCAGCCAGCGACGCTGCCAGCCGATTCCGGGTGGAACTGAACACCCCAGACGGGCAGCGAGGGGTGGCGCAGAGCCATCGGCAGGGTGCCGGTGAGGGAATCATGAGCCGTGACCTCGAGCAGTGAACCCTGCGCCGCCAGCACGAGGCTGTGGTAGCGCATCATCACCGCTGGGGATGCGAGACCGGCGAACAGACCGTCCTCGGTGTGCGCTATCTCGGTCGGAACCCCATGTACCGCCCCCAATGGCGAGGGAGAGAGCGGCCAGCCGGCGGCGACACCGAGGGCCTGCATCCCGAGGCAGACGCCCAGCAGGGGAAGTGGACTCTGCTCGTGGGTGTTGAGTCGACCGGCGAGAGCAAGGAAAGCCAATTCCATCATGAGCGGCGACTGCTCGGGACGTCCGGGGCCCGGGCCGAGCACCATGTGGGTCGGTGAGGTGTTCTCGAGCAGGGAGGGGATGTCAGCGGGGACATCGACGCCGCGCCCGCAGACGATGACGACCTCGGCACCCAGGACGCAGCAGAGATGGACGATGTTCCACGAGAACGAGTCCAGGTTGTCGATGAACAGCAGTCGGCGAACTCCTTCGCCGGGCAGCTCCAAGGGTGGATCACCCACGAACCACTCGATCGGTTCCGCGGGGGCGATGCAGGCGGATTCAACTTCGTCTCTCGCCCTCGCGAGCGCGCGCGTTCTTTCATCCACGGCGGGAACCGGATGGATCTCAGAGGACTCGCCGGTGGGGATGTCGGTGCAGGGATCGGTCGACCAGGCGGCCTCCAGCAGGCCGCGCGCCTTCCACTTCGCCTCCGCCACCTCGCGCTCGGGATCTGACTCGATGACAAGGCCCCCACCTGCCTTCACCCTCGCTCTCCATTCGCCGGCGTCATCCCGCTCCGCCTCCAAGGTGCGGATCAGGATGTTCCACGCCGAGACACCGGTGCGCGGGTCGTGATGTCCGAGCGAGCCGGTCCACGCTCGGCGCGGCTCGCCCTCCAACTCATCGATGCTGGCCACGGTCACGGTCTTCGGACATCCGGTGATGCTCCCCCCTGGGAACAGCGCCTGCAGCGCGTCCCAGCCGTCCAGCCCCGGCCTCAGCCGGCCTTGGACCTCGCTGACCATGTGCTGCACGTCCGGGAAGGTCTCGATGCGCCAGTCCGACCAGCTCACGCTGCCGGCGGCGCACACGCGACCGAGGTCGTTGCGCTCGAGGTCGACGAGCATCATGTGCTCGGACAGCTCCTTGCGGCTGGCGGCGAGCGCCCGCCGGAGACGGGCGTCCTCCTCGGGAGTTCGGCCGCGGGGGCAGGTCCCCTTGATCGGTCGGGTGGAAAGTCGTCCTTCACTCTGCGACAGCAGTAGTTCCGGGCTTGAGGAGGCGAGCGCACAACCGAGGTCGGGAGCGTGCATCCAGCCAGAGAAGGGGGCTGGATTGCGCACGGCGAGCGCCTCGAACACCCGCCAAGGTGAGTCGATGCTTCCCTCCCACGCTCGTCCGTAGTTCAGCTGGTAGAGCAATCCCTGCTCGATGAGGGAATGCACGCTGCGCACCACCGCCGCGTGCTCCTCGTCGGTGATCGTGGAGGTCGGTGCAGTCAGGGGGAAGGTGGTCGACGCAGCATCCGATGGCGAATGGGGGCAGCCATCCTCGAGCCACGCCTCGACGCAGTCGATCGTCTGCTGCGCCCAGGCATCGTCATCCAGGCATGCGAGCGTCAGGCTGCCGGCGTGGCGGTCGTGCACCAGCCAGCGGTCGGCGCGGTAGAGCAGCCCGAGTAGGTCGCGAGGACGAGGAAGGTTGCGCAGTCGCACGGGTTCGGTCCATTGCACGAGGTCGTAGGTGAGCAGCCCAGCGAGGTTACCGGGCAGAAATCCCGGATCCACATCCCCCGATTCCACCTCGGGTGAGAGCCCTCCGAGCGGACGCAGGGCGTCAGCGAGAGTCTCACCGCGCACCTCGAACCGGTGCACCCACCGGCCGTTCTTCCATGATTCGACCACCCACACACAGTCGCTGTCGGGCAATCCCAGAGTCACCTCTCCCGCGAGCGCTGAGGCGGTGGAAGCGAGCGGAGGGAGCTCAGAGCGAGGTGGTTGGCGACAGACCGCTCGGAGGGTCGGCGGCCCAGCCAGAGCGCTGATGCCTGCCAGGTCCGAGAGCGGGCCTCCTGAGAGCAGCAGCAGCTCGTCGGGAGCCCCGTGCAGCGCGGACTCGCCCCACAGCCCTCTCGAGCGCAGGCGGGTGGCAAGGCCGAGCAGCAGCAGCTCGTCCTCCCCGAAGGGCCATCTCCGGACGATCACGACTCGCCCTCCAGGTCGACCCAGCCGTCTTCGAGGGCACGCTCGTGAAGGTCGGCGCACAGGTTGCGGAAGTCGTCATCGCCCTCGGCCCCCACCGACTCGCCGTCGAGAGCGGTCAAGGCAGCCACACCGATGCCGGTTCCCAGCAGCAGCACCTCGCGCGCCCTGACGAGCATGGTGGCGGTGATCCTCCCGGAGTGCACCGGGATGCCCTCAGCGGCGAGCCCAGGAGTGATGCTCTCGAGCGTGAGCGAGCGCACTCCACCCAGTCCCGGTTCGGGGTACCAGGCGGTGCCGTCGTAGTCGAGCAGCAGCAGAGTCGCGCGATCGGCGTCCACCACCGCTTCGTCGTGGATGAGGAGAGCCACATCCGCACCGGCATTCACCGCGGCCCGACCAGCCACCAGATACGGCTCCCAGTCACCATGCTTGGTCCCGGTCGAACCATCCGACCAGCGCGGTGCCTCATGGGTGATGCCGGTCAATCCGACTCCATCGTCTCCTGTCACCTGGCGGGATCCAGCCGCCCACACACCGGCAGCGGTCAGGCTCAGCTGGATGAGCGTGCTGCGGTCGGTCGGCATGTCGGCGACGAGGGCTGCCCCTGCCTGCGTACGTGCATCCTCGGGCCAAGCGATCCCCAGACGACCAGCGTGCTCGCGCATCCTGCCGAGGTGCGCGTCGAGGTGCGCCACCCGCCAGCCCTCGGTGCGCATGGTGGTGAACACCAGATTCTGCGGATCGCCGTCAGTCTCGCCCACGCGCGCACCCGACGGCTCCAGAGGAGCCGGGAACATCAATGCTCAGTCGCGCTCTTCAGGAATCCCATCTCCGAACTCACAGGAGATCGTCGATGAGCGAGTCGAGGTCGTCGTCGTCCGCATCGCCGCCTTTGCGCGGTTCATCGAACAGGTCGGAGGCGAGGTCGGCGAGGCGGGCGCTGGCATCCGTGGGCGCGGTGGCGCGAGCAGTGGTGATGTCGGACTTGGAGGCCTCCTGTTCTTCGGCCTGGATGACGGAGGCGGCCGGCATGAGCGTGCCCTCGAGGTCCACATCCGGACTCGCTGGCGCGCTGAGCGGCTCGCTGGTGTCACCCCAACTCCCGTCGTCCCTGTCCTGAGGGAGACCCCAGGCACCGGTGACCAGTTCCCATGCCTGGCTGTCGCGCCGATTGCTGCGGACACGCACCATCATGAAGATGATCGACATGATGGCGAGCATCAGCAGAACCGAGAGCACGTTGTTGAGGGTCAGCAGGTCGCCGATGCCCGCCGTCGCCTCGTTGGTGCCGGGACCATCCTCCTCGCTCGATGTCGAATCGAATGCCTTCATCTCCTTCGAGCGCACGGCGTGCTTCCAGTTCTCACCGTCGAAGGCCACCACCGCGATGTACCACTCAGTCGAGTTGTCGAAGGGCACATCCTG
>JAKUTA010000147.1 GCA_022447885.1 Candidatus Poseidoniales archaeon
GGTAATCAATACCTTCGGAGGACACCCCAGAAGAGGTCCGTTCGGTCGCAGGAACGGTTATTCATTCCCACGGCCTCTACAAGGCCGTGCCAGCGGAGCGTACGCGAGGGCTGCCCTTGCTGCTGACGGCGTTGATGCTAGGAATGAGCATGGCGCCCTTCGGGATGACCTCGCCCGGCGAGCCGGTTGACCTCGAGGCGGTAGCTGCGCCGCGGCTGACCCCGGTGAACAGCACCACGAACATCCTGATCACGAGTTACCCGACCGGCGTGTCGAACACGCTGAAACTCGAGGTGCCGGACGGCGAAGCGGTCACAGACGTCGGCCTGAGGATGACTCCGAAGATCCTGCCGAGAAGCGAGGGTCATTCGTTCAGCACCTCGGCGGACTTCAACCAGACGGATGCGATCGCCGAGGCGGTCGACTACAACGGCAGCGGCCTCTCAGTATCAGCGATTGACGAGTACTGGTCCTTCGAGCAGTCGGGCGGTCTTCCCACTGGATGGACCACGACGAACACCAACTTCGGGCGCATCAACACGATGTCCTGCGGCACCAACGGCAGCAGCAGCCGCTCGCTGACCATCAGGCATGGCACTGTGGCGGTGACGTCGAACACCATCGACCTCGGGAGCCTGTCTCAGGGAATCATGGCATTCTGGATGCGCGAAGGGCAGTCTGGGTGCGGTGAGGACCCGGACTCTTCGGAGCACATGTATGTGGAATACAAGCGGTCGAGCGGCAGCTGGGGGCAGATCACCTACTTCAACGCCGGGCTCGGCTATCCCTACTACACACCGAGGAACGTGCAGTTCAACCTGCCTTCCGACGCCTTCCACTCCAACTTCCAGTTCCGCTTCCGCATGCCCTATGGCTCGGGTACCTGCTGCGACTGGTGGTTCGTGGATGACGTGCGCCTGACCAAACCCGGAGGCTCGGGAAACTGGACCACACCCGCCTTCGGTGCCAACGCCACCCGCCCTGACTTCCGCACGACTCCCGGACCGTACGGCGTCATCAGCCTCGACTGGGACGCGCCGGCGAACACGGTCTCCTGGTCCGTGCTGGATGGTTCGACGAAGACGCCGCTGCACGGGTTCGATGGCAGGACGGATACGTGGGCGGACCTGGGAGCGATAGACTGGGTGAAACACCCGGCGATCAGGGTGAAGGTTCGTTTGGCGGCGGCTGGGACCGGTTCGAGTACACGGGTGAACAGCGTGCACATCCAAGGCGTGTTGGCGGACTCGTTCGACCGAGATCCGTACAGCAACGGCTGGACGAACAACGGCCTGTCATGGGATGGTGACAGCCTGTCGGGCAGCGGCAACGCCACATCTCCCGAATACCATTCCAGACGGCCGATCAGTCGCATCGCGGCGAACATCCAAGCCACGGGTTCGGGACAGTTGTACGGCTCGTTCGATGGAGGAGCGTGGATCACGTTGGCCAACACGGGAACCACCGTGATTCCTGAACACGCGCACACAGCCCGCTTCACCTGGGCGGCAACCGCTGCTTCCACCGACCTGACCCAGTTCACGGTCGACCTGGAGGGTGGTGGGCTGCCGCTGCATCCGCAGATCGATCTGGCGCTCGACGGACGTCAGGAATGGGGGATGCTGAATGCCTCGATCGGACCGTGGGGCTGGCAGGATCGATTGGCCACTGGCTCGGTGTCCAAGGACCTGACATGGTCGGCACCGGGAACGCAAGTCGAGGATCTCTGGCTTTCGAAGCACAGCGATGGAACGCTGACATTCGAGGTCAGCCCGCACAGGAACAGCGGTGTGGACAGCCTCGAGGTCGAGTTGCTGGTGTCCGGAAACACGGTAATGAGCCGGTCGCTGGGAAGTCCGACATCATCGCAGACGATCAGCCTGACCACTGGGGAGCAGGCGAATCTGGCGGCTGAACTGGCCAGCGCGACCCCGGTGTGGCGACAAGGGGACATCCAGTTCGTCAACGCTGAGATACACATCACCGCCAGCAGCGGAGGAGTGCGCCTCGGCGGAATCGCTGCCCCGTACCATCCGACCGTCGAACTCGACTTCGACTCGGCCGACGACTTCGTGCTGGCCATCAACGACGCGCTGCCATACTCGATGCTCAGCGGAAACAAGCGCATCGTTCCCCTGCCGATGATCTGGGAGCTGCCTGCGGCGATGGAGGTGACGATCACGGAATTGCAGTCATCCGCGGGATGGAGCATCGATGCGCTCGGAATCACGAACGCCAGCAACACGCTGGTTCCCTCGTGGCATTGGATCGAGATATCGAGCCTGCAGACGCTGACGCAGGGCACCCCTTCGAGCATCCAGTACGACTTCATCGGCGAGCAGGTGAGCATCAGGCTCGAGGCCCCGGTGAGCGGCGGGGCACCGGTGGTGAGTGGGGACACTGCCCTCATCGAACTGCATCCGACGAATCCCTCGACTGTCGTCTGGAACGGGAGCAGCCTCAGCACGGTGCTGCGCTTCCGCACGGACGCGGCGTGGGATGACGAGGAGACAGTGTTCCTCTACGTGCGCGGCGTCGACGCCAATGGATTACGCACGATTCCGGCGATCCGTGTGTTCGGTGTAGGGCCGGAGATGGGTGTCGAGAATGATGTTCTCATCCGCGAGTGGCGCATGCTGAACGACCAAGGGGCGGAGATTCCCGAAGACGCCTCTTACCTGAAGGCGGATTCGGATGTGACGGTTCAGGTCGACATCGGATTCGAGGACATAGACGAGGCCTACGGGCCGCGCACGGGTGAGGTGAGAGTCACCCTGCTGCAAGATGGCAACATCCTCGAAGACACGACCGTTCTCTCCTCTGGTAGGGCCACATTCTCCATCCGCACCCCCGAGGTGGTCGGGATGATCGAGTATGAGGTGCACATCATGCCTCTCTACGGAGGGGATGATCTCACGTCGATCCTGCTGAATCGCTCGTTCGAGATCGACTCCGTCGCTCCACAGTTGGTCAACCAGAGCGTCGCCAGGCACGACCATCTGGAACCGTCGATGACCCAGACGCTCACCTTCGATGTGTTTGACCGCCCCCGGCTTCCTGAACATCTCACGCTGATGCTCTGGCAGGAATGGGCCGATGACGCGGACTACGACGGAATCCCCGATGCCGACGAGTTCCAATCCTCTCCATTGGTCCCGCCCGATAACCGCACTCAGCAGCAGGGGAACTATTCCTTCACCTTCGACGACACCTTCGGTGTCTCAGGCGACATCGTAGCCGGTTATGTCATCGGTGCCGATGCGGCGGGCAACCTGATCACCGATGCGGGCAGCGCGCAGGCTGACGACCAGCTGTTCACCTACCAACTGATGGCGGATGGGGCTCCTGAGATACCGCTGTTCGGGGCAGCGTGGGATTCAGTGGGGCGTGAATGGCTGCATCCGACCACCAACTACACGCTGACCGTTCCGTTCCAGGAACCGAACGGCCATTCGGACATCTCCGAGGCCGTCCTGCAACTCGCCAGCAATTCCGCCGTCGACCCCCTTGAGATCACATGGCAAGATGGAAGTTGCGTGGAGACGAGCGAACACCTGACCGTGATGGGGTGCGGTGTGCGCGCCTCGGAGGGGGAACTGACGCCGTTCACCTCGGACCTGGAGTTGTTTGTTGAGATCCGGCTGGGATGGAGCCTGCCGATGGAGAACGACCTGCGCCGTGAACCGTCCCTCGCGATCATCGATCGGGCCGGACAGGGAGACTGGTTGACGCTGCCGGAGTTGCGCTGGCGGTTCTCGGCCGACCTGCGCATAGATCCGGAGACCTTGGTACTGGAACTGGACGAGGGCACCACTTCGCATGACGGTGGCTGGGTAGCGCCGGGAAGCGACATCCACGTCACGGGCAAGATAAGTTTCGTGCCGACCGGCGATGTTCCCACGGAGCGCATCAAGGTCGAGGTGCTGCTCGAAGACGAGCGCAAGGTGGTGCGCTCCGACAACGGGTGGTGGTCTGCTGACCTGCGCGCCCCGCTCACCGGTGGTCCACCCTTCCTACTGACGGTCGGATTGACCGCCCTGCCACCTCAAGCGCGCGACCTGACCCACACCGGTCTCACTGGAGTCCAGATCATCGTCGATGCCCCGCCACCCG
>JAKUTA010000148.1 GCA_022447885.1 Candidatus Poseidoniales archaeon
TCGATATGCAGGGCCTGATGGCGCTGAACAACTCGTGCCGTCCTATGGGTGGGAGCGCTATCTGGTGAAGTTGACGCCCCGTCACGGCAGCCTCACTACCTGGCAGGGTGCCGACTGGGCTCTTCGCTACTTCGATGCGGGTCAGCGACCAGATCAAGAATCAGGCTCGCAAGGCTCTGGCTAGCGGGGCAGGGTCTTGAATGCGTCTCTCGCCGATGGTCTGTCGGCTCGCCCTACCGACCTCAGGCGGTCGATGATCCGGGTCATGTTTGACGCCGCTGAAGAGCGATCAGACGTGGTACGTCTGGAGGTGGGTGAGCCCAGTTTCACGACCCCAAGCCACATAATTGAGGCTGCGGCGCTCGCTGCATCTGAGGGAAGTACCCGGTATGGGCCCAACGGTGGCCTAGCGTCGCTCAGGGAACTCCTCGTCGAGAAGGTTCGGACCGTCAACGGCATTGACTCCTCGATCGATCAGATCGTGGTGACGCCTGGGGCGATGAACGGCCTCTACTCCCTCTATCTCGCCTTGCTGGAACCGGGCGACGAGGTGTTGATACCCACGCCGGGGTTTCCGAACATGGACGAGATGGTCCGCCTCACGGGAGGGGTTCCCGTGTTCTACGAACTCCACCGCGCTGATGGCTATCTTCCCGACCCGGAAAAGATTACTTCCCTGATGACAGATCGAACCAAGGTGCTATTCCTCAACTCTCCGTCGAATCCCACGGGCGTGGTCTTCCCACCCGACGTGATCGAACAGATCGTTGTCGCAGCAGCCGATCGGGGTGTGTGGGTGATCAGCGACGAGGTCTACGACCAACTTATTCTCGACGACGACCGTGTCCATCTGTCGCCAGGTTCGTTGGATTCGGCCCTGCCGGTGGTTTCCGTATACAGCTTCTCAAAGGTCTACGCGATGACCGGTTGGCGTGTCGGCTACGTGGTCGCCCCGACCGCCCTCGCCGATGTCCTCCGGAAGCTTCAGGAACCTCAGGTCTCATGCCCCAGCACGATCTCCCAGAAGGCAGCAGAGGCGGCTCTTACCGGCCCTCGGGAGCCGATCGAGTCCATGCGTACGGCATATGTGGAGCGTCGGGACTTTGCCTGGAGGCTGGTTCAGGATCTGGGGCTGGAGGCGTTTCGCACCCAGGGGACCTTCTACATGCTGGTCGACGGTTCAAGGTCTGGAATGTCGCCACTGGACTTCGCCATGCAGCTTCTGGAACGGGATGGGGTTTCAGTTGCGCCGGGTGAGGTGTTTGGGCCTGGAGGTTCCGAGGTGATCCGGATTTCTCTAGCCAACGACGAGGAGAATATCGGGCTTGGGCTCAAGGCAGTTGCCGGCGCGATTGGTTGACGAGTGATGGGAGGAAGAATGAGCGGCACTGATCTTGAGGCCCGTGAGGGTCGACTGTTGGAGCGGTTGGAGAGTTATCAGGAGGAGGTGCTCGAATTCACCCGTGAGTTGATCGCAACGGACAGCGCGAATCCTCCCGGCGATGAGCGTGCGGTGGCTGGGATGATCGTAGAGAGGCTTCGTGAACTCGGGATTGAAGATGTCGAGACGATGGGTCCGGAGGTGGATCGGCCGAGTGTCATCGCGTGCGTCAACGGTGATTCCCCTGGTCCCCGCCTGATCCTCTCGGGTCATATCGACACGAAGCCAGCAGGTGATATGGAAGCGTGGAAGAGCGATCCGTGGGATCCCCTGGTGCGGGAGGGCCGGCTCTACGGCCTGGGTTCCGGCGACATGAAAGCGGCGGTTGCCGCAATGATCTATGCCGCCGCCGGCCTTCAGGGGATCGGGCTCCCCGCGGGCTCCCTCCAACTCGTCCTCACCGCTGACGAGGAAGCCGGTTCGGTCAAGGGAGCCAAATGGATGGCCGATCAGGGGTTGCTCTCTGCCGATGCAGCGATTATCGGTGAGCCGAGCGGGATCACGACTGAGTGGGAGGCACTCCACCTGGTATCGAGGGGTGCCGCGCTGGTCAGGATTGTCGTCCGGGGGACCCAGATGCACAGCAGCATCACGGACCGGCTCCCATCGGTCAATGCCAGCGTCAAGATGGCTGAACTGATGGTCCGTATGAACAACGAACTGAAGGATGGGATCACCTATGCAGGTCATCCTCTGAGTGAACTTGGCCCGACCGTAAATGTCGGAGTAATGGTCGAAGGGGGCGTCTTCTACGGCGTCTGTCCTGGGCGCGCGGAGTTCGCCTGTGACATCCGCACACTGCCGGGGATGACCGAAGAGGCAATGGTGGCTGACCTTCAAGAGTTCCTCGACGTGGCCATGGCCGATGACCCCGATCTGGATGCGGAACTTCACTTCGAGACCTGGGTCGGACCAACTGAGATCGCGCCAGACGAGCCAGTGGTTGAAGCTCTCCTCGGGGCTTCCAGGGATGTGTTGGGGTCGACGCCAAGACTGGAGGCGTTCCCAGGTGCAACTGACGCACCGCACTTTCAGACCACAGCGGGTATTCCGACGGTCGCTGCATTCGGCCCGGGACTGTTGCCCTTGGCGCACTCGCCGAACGAGTACCTGGAGGTGGCCAGTGTCGGAAAGGCGATGCGGATCTACGCGCTGGCTTCGGCTCGCTTCCTCGCAGGGCCGGTCTCGTAGTCCTGGTGATGGACAGCACCACACTCTGCGAGCGCTACCGGCTGCTCTATCTGGGCGTGGTCTGCGACGCAATGTACGAGCTCGGGCTGGATGAGCCGGTGCTGCCTTCGTATCTGAGGCCCCTGTTCCCTGAGCAGCGGGTGGTCGGCGTTGCCCACACGGTGCTTGGTCGGTCGATCGACCCATGGGTCTCGTGGGCAGATGGCGTTGAGCGCATTGCGTCGTACCTCCGGGTCTTTGAGGAACTCGGACCCGACTCTGTTCTCGTTTCGGTGAATCCAGGCTCGTCGGTAGGCCATTTCGGTGAGTTGACGGGCAATGCCGCACAGCAGAAGGGGTGCGTCGGAGTGGTGCTCGACGGGAACCTTCGGGATGTGGAGGGACTCAGGGATATCGGCTTCCCAGTGTTCTTCCGTGACCTCAGTCCGCTCAATGCGATCGGCAGGTGGGAGATGGTCGGCCATCAGGTGGCGGTAGACATCGGTGGGGTAACCGTGCATCCCGGGGATCTTGTCTTCGGAGAGTTCGAAGGAATTCTCGTTGTTCCCGGGAATCTGGCTTCCAAGGTCCTGGTGAAGGCGGAGGAGATAGTTGCGGCAGAGGCGCGCGTGCGTGATGAGGTCCAGGCTGGCGCGACGCCGATCGAGAGTTTCGAGCGGCACGGGCATATCTGATCTTGTCTAATCAGTTGGTGCTCGCTCGTGAGGTTCCGCCGATTGTCGGTGCGGACCAGTAATGGAAACCGTGCCGATTCTGGTTCCTCAAATGGGCGTCGTGGAGGAAGTGTTCGTGGTCGAGTGGCTGGTGGAGGATGGCCAGTCTGTGCTGGCTGGCCAGCCTGTGGTGGTGATCGAGTCTGAGAAGGCGGAGGTGGAGGTGGAGGCTGGAGCAGCGGGGGTGATCGAGGTCATCGTTGTCCCGGGTGAAGAGCCTGTCCCTGTTGGCACGCTTCTCGGCAGCGTCGTGGTCCAAGCCTGACCCCTTCCCTCCGGCCAACGGTCTTCGTCCGGCTCAGCGGCGACCGAGTCCCAGAACGTGAAGGGTCGTCTCCACGATCTCCCTTGCCTCGGGAACCAGGGCCCGCTCAAGAGGTGGACTGAAGGCGGTCGGTGCCGATCGTGCGCCGACGCGCCCAACCGGGGCTTCAAGCTCGCCGAACAACTGGTTGGAGATCTGGGCTACGAGTTCGGCACCGAACCCACCGAACTTCCAGGCTTCGTGACAGACGACGGCTCGCCG
The DNA here is from genome assembly GCA_022447885.1 of Candidatus Poseidoniales archaeon. Taxonomy (GTDB): domain Archaea; phylum Thermoplasmatota; class Poseidoniia; order Poseidoniales; family Thalassarchaeaceae; genus JAKUTA01. The sequence continues at coordinate 3,872 of JAKUTA010000148.1, forward strand.
AGTCTTCGCCGCCGAGCCGAGAAGGGTGTCGAGGTCGAGGGGCACAAGACTTCGGAGGTCGACAACCTAAGCGTCGCACGAGTGATCGCCGTCGAGTTGCCTGGCAGCCTCCAGGGCGTGCTGGGTCATGACCGAGTAGGTGATCAGGCTCACATCCCGACCTTCACGAACGACTGAGGCTTGGCCAAGCGGGGTCCTGTAGTCGCCTTCGGGCCCC
>JAKUTA010000149.1 GCA_022447885.1 Candidatus Poseidoniales archaeon
GGCGAGTTCTGGAACGTCAGCGGGCGGCTCTACGATTCGGATGAGCCGGGCCTGCCTGGGATCGCTGGCCGCAACGTCGACATCCTGCTCGATGGCGTGTTCGTGAACACGGTGATCACGGATTCAGAGGGCCGCTTCCAACTGCTCGTGCCCGTCAGCATGGTCTCCGCTCGTGGAGGGCACACGCTGTCAGCGCACTACGCCGGAGAATCCGCATGGCTGGCGACCAACGACACGACGTCCCTCACGACCTGGGCCGACATCAGCTGGCAACTGGTCGAGAGCAGCAACATCATCATCCGCTCATCGTCCAGTCATCCGATCATCATCGAAGGGCGTATACTCGAGGAGGGAGGCAGCGGCAACCCGGTGTCCGACCTCGACCTGACGCTCTACTGGAACACTTCGTCGCTCGACATTCGCACCAACCTGATGTGGCTGAACGACAGCAGCTTCCGCATCGAGTTGGTCGCTCCCCAGACGATGACCCCTGGTGACATCACGCTGACCCTCAAATCCTCCAAGAACAGCACTCGCTACTTCAACTACGGCGAGGTCAACATCTCGATTTTCGTCGTCATCGCCGTCGACTTCGAAGTGGGCATCATCGATGTGCCGCACATGGGCAAGAAGGTCATCGTGTGGGTCGAGGCGCACGCCCGCGACACCCAGTTGCCGGTGGCGGACATCGAGGTGGCCGCGGTGCTGCACAACGAGTCCTACGTCTACAGCCGGACGCTGATCGGGCGCACCTCCGCCAACGGTTCGTTCTGGTTCGAGTTCGTCTCGGTGGCGCCCACCGACCCCTACGGGGACAAGTCGGCGTACGGCGATCTCTACGTGCAGATCAACTCGTCTGACGAGAAGGTGGCGGCCGACGACCGTGCGCTGCTGGAACAGACGCTGTCAGTGAACGTGCTTCCCCCTGAGGCGGTGGCGGACGCCAGTGTCGGCTGGATCTACGGCGGCATCGCCGCGCTGGTGCTCTCGGCGCTGGTGTTCGCCGTATGGTGGCGCCGTCGCCAGTTGACCGCCATCGAGGAGTTGGCGGACATCTTCTCCTACACCGCGGAACTGCTGGCGGCTGGAGATGCCGTCCGCGAGGCGATCTTCAACTGCTACGAGGGGATGTGTGCCGTGCTGATGAAGCACAGGTTCCTGCGCCGCGACTTCGAGACCGTGCGTGAGTTCGAGATGGCCATCCGCAAGGCGCTGCCGATCAACGAGGATGCGCTCGTCGCGCTCGACAGCGTGTTCGAGGAGGCGCGCTACTCACGCCACGAAATGTCCGAGGCGCACAAGAACCAGGCCCAGGAGGCGTTGGGCAAGGTGCTCGTGGAGATCGAGAGTCTCCAGGAAGTCCCGGCGCGGTGAGGCTCAGGATCGACTTCGGTCGAGATTGAGGTGCAGTTCGCCAACCGCCCAGGTGGCGTCAGCGAGGTTACAGTCCGCCGGCAGCGTGAACAGCCGCTCCAGATGCTGGCCCCCCTCGATCGCCAGTTGCAAGCGGAACACCACCCGACCATCCATCTCTCCCATCGACAGGTCGACTCCGGACAACTCGCAGCCGTGCAATGGAATGACCAATGCACCGTCCTTCTCCTTGCCCCCGAACAGGTCGAGGAACGCGTCGCTGCGCAGCACACCTGCGACCATCTCGAAGCGCGCTTCGATGTCCTTTGCATGCTCGTAGACCACTGCCTGATGCAGGGATATCGCCTCCTCGAGGTGATCGAGTTCGCCGAGGAAGTGCTCATGCAGGGCCTCAGGCCGGACAACCAGTCCGGCGGTCGCTGGCGGCGCGTCCGGAGCAGGCGCGTCAGGGTGGTCCGGGTCGCGCTCTTCGATGGGCACTGTGTTCCAATCCATCGCCTACTCCCCCCCTGCGCTCCCCGCCACCCCATTCAAACGCTTCGTGGAGTCACTCACTGGAATGGTCGCCTTCAGGGTGACGCTTGAAGAAGCGACGCACATGCCTGCGGGTGACATCGGGAGAGGTGCACCGGAGCACCTCGAGTCCCGCCGGGAGCAGGCGGGAGTAGTTCGGGGTGAGCAGGCGATCCTCGAGCAGCAGCACGAAGGCGCGGTCACCGACCTTGCGGATCGGCCTGCCCATCCCCTGCAACACGCTGTTCAGCGCCGGCTGCTGCACCGCGTAGCGGTAGGCATTACCTCCGAACCTCGTCCCGTAGTAACGCTTGCGAGCGTCGGATTCGACTGACGGGGGCGCTACTGGAAGACCGACGCAGACAACCGCGTCGAGCAGATTGGCCTCGTAGTCGATACCCTCGGCCAGTTTCGCCCCGAAGGCACCAGCCAGCAGCACTCGCTCCCCGGTGCTGCGTGCCAGATGCAACTCGCGCAGCATTCCATCGACACGCCTCTTGGTCCATCCGCGCTCTTCGAGCAGCAGCTTGCGTCCTGGCCAGAACCCATCGCCGATGATCCCCTCCAGCAGGTCGTAGGATGGCAGGAAGACAGCGACATGACCTGGCGTCTCCTGCAGCAGCGCCAACAGGTGCTCGCGGATCGCCTTGGTGTTCTGCTCGCCGCGTCGTTTGAAGAGGGTGGTCACCCCGGTGGCGATGGCGACCGGGCGGCGGTCGGCGAGAAAGGGGGAGGGATACTGGTTGGCGAGCAGAGGACGGTCATCGGGCAGCGCGAGCAGGTCGGAGTACATCTCCGGCGGATAGAGCGTCCCGGACATCAACAAGGAGCCGTGCACCTCGGAGAACACCGGGCCTGCCACCACACCCGGGTCAAGCAGGTGGGTCGTCACGCGCGGAGAATCCCCGGCGCGTCCGAAGACCAGCGCCAGCCCCGGGTCATCTCGGAAGCGATGCACCAATTCGAGCAGCTCGGCCAACCGCGTGGCCGCGGTGTCCTTCTCCTCGGTCTCGTCAGGATCGAGTTCAACTTCCACGGTGAGCAACAGCCGGATCACATCCGGCAGTTGGAAGCCACCTCCACTGACCTCCTCTGAGAGCGCACCTTCGAGAACCTTCAGCATCTCTACTGCGGTCACCTCGAGTTCCTTCTGCTCACCACGCGTGAGGGTGACATCATGCACCCGATACCACGCTGACAGGTCTCGATGCATCCGCTCAAGCGCGGCCTCCAGTCTGTGCAGGTCGCCCACCAGAGCCTGTTCCGCATCGAGGTCTTCGTCCCGCCGCGCCTGCTCCTGCTGCGTTCGTTCCCGGTGCTCCTGCACCTCGAGCCGCGCGTCCCGAACCAGTGTGGTCGTCAGCGTGCGCTGCATCCCCCTGCGAATCCTGTCGGGCAGGTTATGGGCCTCGTCGACGATCAGGATGATCTCATCGAGGGAGACTCCCATCGCCTTCAGCGACACCTCGCGCACACGTTCATGGAACAGGTGGTTGTAGTCACACAGCACGATGTCGGCTCGGCCAGCCACGGCCCGCGCCACCTTCCACGGGCAGGTGGGGCACGCTCGCCCGTCCTCCACGTGGCTGCGCGCCATCTCGACCAACTCGCTCACGTGCAGCGGGTCCTGCAGCACACGCATTTGCAGCCCGGGTGAATCGCGTACGAACGGAATGCACTTGCGCGTCGAGCGCAGCGAGGCGCACAACTTCGAGAACACCGCTGGGAACTCGCCGGCGATCTCGTTGATGCACATCCCCTGCTGACCGATCATGTCGACCAGACTCACCTTCGGCACATGTTCGTCGCGGCGCTCGTTGATGCGGCGGACCGTTTCGACGACGATGCGATGCTGTGCCTGGCGACCTGTCAGGAAGAAGATGGTCAGCTTGCGACTCGAACTGCACTGCACATCCAAGGCAGCGGACAGCGCTGCGGCCGTCTTGCCGATTCCGGTCGGTGCCGCGGCGAGCAGCGCACCACCCGCTGAGAGCGCTGTCCATGCGTCCTCGATCATCTCCGATTGTCCCCTGCGCAGGGTCTCGTGAGCAAGATGCCCAGGCTTGCGAACGGAGGCTGATTCGGTCACGGAACGCCGCGTGGCGAGCGACCGCTCAATAAGGGTGGGCAGCGCGCGCCGCTCACCCATCAGCGAGACAGCCTCTCGGCAGGATGCAGTCGGGGTCCCCCCCGAAG
>JAKUTA010000015.1 GCA_022447885.1 Candidatus Poseidoniales archaeon
TCCATCACGGGATGCTCGGTGGGCATCGGGACAGCGCCGATCCAGACGAGATTGAGCAGCAGCCAGAAGATCAGCGCGGTCCATGGGCGAACGGGTTTCAGTTTCGCAGAGGCCTTTCGTTGCTGACGAGGTTCCTTCTGCTCGACCTCCTCCATGCGTCTCACCGGCTCTTGAACAGGATGTCGAGGACCTCATCCATCCATTTCAGTTTCCTGAGTTTGATTTGCTGGTCGGTGTCCCCGCTCCAGCGACCGACCACGTCGCTCTGGAATCCGAGCAGCCGGATGTCCTCGCGGGCGCACCCGAGCGCGACGAGCAGGCATGCGGCCCTGTCCCCGTCGGTGAATCCTCCGGGATTGTCCGCGCCGCGCAGAGTGGTCGGTGTCTGGTGAGTGAGGATGAGTGGCGGCGGGGTGGCGGAATCAGCGAACGCGGTGAGCAGAGTACGCCATTCCTGCTCGTTGTCACCGTGAGCGTGCACCGCGAACGGGACGCCTCGAGCGGCTACGGCGAGCAGCCGTTCCAGCCCCCCATCTCCGTCGGATACGACCAGCAGCAGCCGTTGACGAGCCACTTCAGCGACGCTTGCAGGGAGTTCCTCGAGCACTCCCACACCACCATCGGCGGCGACGAGCGAGCATCCGGCGGCGAGCGCGCTGATGACTTCGACCGGTTCCACCGCGGCCCCCAGCACGGCCGTCGGCTGGCCTCTGGCAAGCCTCCCTCTCAGCGAGGCGAGCGTCGCCTCGCGCATCGACCGTGACCAGAGGGCGATGCGCACATCTTCCACCGCTTTCACCAGTGCCACAGCGCTGGCGCGATCATCCACCTCGTCCCAGCCGAATGCGTCGCGGAATCGGCCCTGGATGGTGAACAACCGTTCGTCCATGAACTCCAGACGACCTGCATCCGCCTCGGTCACCATCGGCGCCCCCGGTCAAGCGTGCGTCGGCCAGACTTCAAGAACCCGCACACCGAGGAGACGGCTGCTCATGCCTGCTCCGTTGCACCCCCCACGCATCACCGACCCGGTGGTACTCGCTCGTTTTCCCTTCCTGCCACAGGGAGAGCAGTGGATCAAGGAACTCAGGGAGCAGAACGAGGTCGACCTGGACAGTCTGGTGAATGCGGATTGGCTGGCGGAGGCGAGGGCTCGGGGTACCTTGCGCATGTTGGAGTCGATCGTGCATGACAAGGGCATCGACGCTGACAGCCGTGTGGACATCCACACCGACTACGGACAGATGGTCGAGGGGCTGGGCTACTACTACGCCATGTTCGTCGTTTGCGCGTCACTCGACGAGCTCTTGTTGAAACGCTGGGTGGAGGGTGAGGCGACCCGCGCGGACAATCTCCTCTCGACCACCTCGGACGCCGAGTTGTTCGATACGATCGCTCGTACCTACCTCTCCGACCTGCGCAGACATGACCCTTCGGAAGGTGAATCGGCGACGTCCCCTCTCCACTCTCCCCGCTCGCGCGCGAGGGATGATCGGTCGTGGGAGATCCCCCTGACCGATTTCGTGGAGTTGGCTCCGCGCATCACCGGGTCCTACTGGAGGCTGACCAATCGGCCGGTCTCCGCTGGCTGGGTGCTGATGAACGGGACGGCGCGCGAGGATTCCCAGGGGCGGCTGTCCCGCCTGATCAAGGAACGCATACGCGTCCAGCTCATCGCTCGCTGTCAGGCGAACATCTCCCGTATGGATGAGCAGGTGACGGCGATGCTCGCCGAGCCCGTGGGCATGATCGTGGCGGAACTCCAGACGCAGCGCGGCAGGGAGGTGCAGGTGACCGCCGCCGAGAAGGGCGACTGGCCGCCTTGCATGCTGGCGGCGATCGCCGAGTTGAACATAGGTGAGAACGTCAATCACGCCGGCCGCCGCTTCCTCGCCAACATGAGCCGGGCGCTCGGTCTTCCGCCTGAGCAGTGCGCCGGTTTCTTCGTCAACGCACCCGACTACGACGAGAAGACCACCAACTATCAGGTGGCCCAGATCTACGAGGCGGAATACACTCCTGAGAAGTGCGACACGCTGGCCCTCAACAATCGCTGTCCCGTGGCCTCTGGTCTGATCGATGATTCGCTCTGCCGCAGGGAGTGGCTCACTCATCCGTTGAAGTACGTCCGCGTGAGACAGCGCGCCCGTCAGCGCGATGCACAGGTGGCCGTCGCGCAGGATGCGCCCGACGCGGTGCTGGATGGAGCGGAAGAAGCCGGCTCTGATGGTGCCGACGGCGCCGAAGCACACCGAATGGCTGATTGATTGCGCACTTCGTCAGAACGGCAGATGGTTGATAGCGGAGCCGCGACCCTGACTTTTCCAGCAGCAGCGTTGGAGGATGGGCCATGACGCGTACGTTGGTCATCACGGTGGACAGGGACGACGACCTGGGCAAGAAGGCGGGCATCCGCGGCCCGGTGCTCGGCAGGAAGGAGGTGCTGACAGCGGCCTTGCGGTTGGGTATAGCCGACCCTGAGGAGAGCGACACCAACGCCATCCTCGGGGCGTTGCACCTGCATGACCAGTTGAAGGAGCAGGCCGAAGGGACGGACGAGGTCGAAGTCGCCGTGCTCACTGGTGACGAGCGGGTGGGAGTGCGCAGCGACCGGGCCATCTCGCAGCAACTCGAAGAGGTGATCGAGAAGTTCCAGCCCGACCGCGGCATGCTGGTCACCGATGGCGCCGAGGACGAGAGCATCCTGCCACTGCTGCAGTCGCGTCTGCACATCGACCACGTGCAGAAGATCATCGTGCGCCAGAGCAAGGGCATCGAGGGGACCTACTACTACCTGACCAAGGCGATCGAGGACGAGAAGTGGCGCGCACGTCTGCTGGTGCCGCTCTCAGTCGTGCTGATCCTGCTCGGACTCGGCATGATCCTGCCCAACGGCGGTTGGATCATCGGGATGATGCCGCTGCTCATCGGCATCTACCTGATGGCGAAGGGACTCGGAGTGGAACAGCATCTCAACCACATCATGCGCGACATGCGTGAGAACGCCGATGCGGCCATGGGGTCGTCGCTGCTGTGGGCGTTCACCATATTCTTCTCCATATTCGCCCTCGCTGAGGGGTGGCGCGTCTACGGCGTGGCGATGGATTCCTACCCGGGTGCACTCGAACTGGTGCTGCTGGTGTTGCAGGGTGCGCTCGCCTGGATAGTGCTCGCCTTCCTCGCGTTCGCGCTCTCATTGCTGGTGCTGCGCTGGAAGCGGGGCACGTTCAGTGGTCGGACGCTGCAGATCATCGCCTTCGGTATCGTCATCTGGACGCTGGCGAGCGCGGCGCTCAGGGTGTCGCTGAAGGTGCTGCAGGGTCAGGAGTACGGTTTCGAGCCGAGCCAGATATGGGCAGACTGGGATCTCGCCTTCTATGCCATCATCGGATTCTGGGCGGTACGCATCATCGTGCGCTCCCAAGTCGAACGGGATGAGACCGGGCGCTACTGGGGCATCTGACTCAGAAGATTACCGCCCTCTGTCGATCCTAGAAGCCTTGGGATGGCGGCTGTTCGCTCGGTGGCGTCCACTCCTTCCGCGGCTGCTGCTCGAATGCTGGATGAATCGCACCCCCCACCGGAACTCCTGGCTGGACCTGCGCCTGCACTACACCAGCCTGCCCGGCAATCGGCTGACCGGGAATCTGGCCAGGTTGTACCATCAGGACCCCCGTCTGCTGTTGCGGGTCCTTGAGCGTGAAGATGAAGATGATACCGAGCCCGAGCACGCAGATCGAGCAACAGGCGCCCCAGAAACCCAATCCGACTGCCATCGCCCCACCGATGTCGATGATTTGTTCCCGAATCATGACGTCACCGTCACCGGTGAACTTGACCTCCCAGGTCCCCTCAGTCATTACCGAGATGCCGCCAACGTAGGTGTAACCGGCCCATTCGTAGTATTCGCAGTCATTATTTTCCCCGCAGGGGATGAATCGACTGTCCGCATCACCGCCGACCAATTCGACATCGACCGTCTCCCCCTCCTCAACGAATACGTAGTAGATACCCATCATCTCGAAGTTTCCTTCGTAAGTTGTGGGTGAGGTTCCGGTCCACTTCTCTGTCCCAGTGGGGTTCTCCACCAAGTCGCCCATGAACGAGCCTCCGCCCGCGATGATGGCCACGATGCTGCCGATCAGCATCACGACCCCGACTCCGAGGGTGATCTTGGTCAAGATGCGCATGTGGACCGACCCTGTTCTCGCTGTTATCAAACTATTTCCGTAGCACCCATCCACTCATGAGTGGAACGTCGATTCAGTGGAGCAGTTGGGGCAGGTCACCTTGATCGGCCGGGTGGCGGGGATGCCCAGAGGGGCACCGCAACTGGGACACATGATCGCCTGCTCGACCTGCGCTTGTCTGTCCGTGCCGTCGTGGCTCGGGTCGTAGCGGACGCGGTAGCGGTGAGCGTCCTGCAGGTAGTTGGCAGACTGCCCCTCAGGGAGCGTCGGGGGCTGCATCTGGTCCATGTTGTCCAGCGAGTTGGACGCCGGAGCCGCTCCTCCTGACTGGTGGGCCTCCAGCTGGGCGAGCACCTGCTCGGCCGTGATGCTGTGCTTGCGAGCGATGCGGTCGAGCGCCAGGGTGCGGTCGTAATCGTCCATCGCCAGCAACTCCTGCAGAACGGTTGCCGAAACCTGCGTCATCCCAGATGGCTCGCCTCGCTCAGTCATAGAACTTGGCTTGATTCGCCCGTTGAGAATCCGGCTCACGCTCATGCATCTGATTCAAATAGGGCCGGCATTCCGGCCGGCTTGAGGAGAGGACAGGAATGGGGTTGCTCAAGAGCAGGAAACGGACTGCAACGATGCCTAGGAACCGCGTTGTCGAGATGGCGACGCGGCACGTTCACAAGCGCACGGCGCGGGAGATTCGCAAGGTGACATGTGGCCGAGTGATGCTCCCCGCGCACGAGGTGGACGAGCTGGATTCGATGGACAGGGTGATGCGTACGATGATCGCGAAGGACTGGGATCATGTGATGGTAACCGATGATCGGGGTGTGCTGGTAGGCCGGGTACACGCCGTCGACCTGTTGAAGCTCATCGGGCGCAACAGAATCAACCGCGAACTCCACTGGATGGAGGCGGTCCCGATCTCAGAGGCGGTGACACAGCCCCCGCTTCAGGTGTCCACACGTACTCCGCTGATGGCCGCCGTCGCGCTGCTGCTCACACACGACCTGAACCAGATCGCGGTCGTCGATGACGAAGGCGGACTGGTGGGCATTGTGTCCAATGCGGTCGTCGCCCGACACCTTCCCCGATTCCTTCTCTGAGCCCCGGCTCACGGAATCAGCCGCTGCGCGAGCAGCGTGGAGACGGCCACGGTAAGTCCGTCGAGGATGTTTCCATCGAGTGTCTCACCGCTCATCCTGATGCTCGCAGAGGTCTTTGCCTCGGTTCCCGAGTTGCGCACTCCTACACTGACCGTCGCGCCGTCGAGCCTCCCCTCGAGCAGCAGCAACGCAGGCTCGCCAGCCACCTCGACGCGGTGCCAGTCGGTCAATTCACCTCTTTCCGAGAGTCGTTTCCTGACGAATCTCTCCACCTCCTCCGCCAGTTCATTCTGGCCGTCCCAACGGTCCCTCTCGGTGCCGAACACGGAGACACGGCGCTTCCATCCGGCCTTGAACCCGACCGGCGATGGCCCGCTTGACTGCGCCAGCGAGGCTCGGGCACAGAGCACCGAGAGCAGGGTCGCCGCCCCGTCACCCACGAGGCTCCAAAGCAGCGGCTTGGTCGGATGCGGTGCAGGCATGACCAGATGTCCAGAGTCCTCGCAACCGATGCGTGCAGGGACCTGCTCGCCCCACAGCAGTCTTTCGGGAGCCTCTTCCGGGGGCATCAGCGCGTGGGCGAGCCACCGGTCCCCCACCGCTGTCTGGACGCAGTTCACCGGCTCGCGGAAGCGATCGAGCGATGCGGGCAGCGCCAGGTCCGTCTCGATCGTGCACGCCAGCGTCCAGCCGGCGGACATGCCGCTGGCGTGGGCTGCCCTGAGGATGTCATCAGCCATCCGATCACCATCGACGACGCGGACTCCACCCCCGCTCGCTTCGAGCAGCAGGCAGCGGTCGCCGTCACCGTCGAGCGCCGCTCCTACGAGTTGTCCCTCTTCCCAAGGTGGCATCCCATCGTTCTCCCGCAGCCGGTCTGCGACCGCCCTGATCAGCGCGTGGTGATGAATGTCCTCGACCAACTGCTCATGCGACCATGAATCTGTGGGGGAGAGTCCGCCGGCTCCGCACTCCCAGTTGATCTCCTGCTCCCGGTCCGACACCTCGACAGTGGTAAGCCCGCGCTGGGAGATGCCCGCGGCCAGCCAGTCGGTCGCAGCTCCGCCGCTGCTATCGAGCAGAAGTCCGATCGGGGCGACCACGTCGGACCAATCGCAGGCCTTGAAATCCATGCCGAACATCTGCTCGAACAGTTCGAGCCTGCGTTTCAGTCCCATCCGGTAGGCTCGCTGACCATCGATTCCGTCCAGGGTCTGCCCGGCTGCACCACCGCCGCCCTCTCCGGTGTCACTCGCATCAGCAGCCAGGTCCCATGCGACCTCGGAGATGCGGTCCTCGAGCGCTGGCATCGACTTGTATCCGTGGCGATCGAACAGTTTGACTCCCGAGTCGGACGCGGGGGTGTGGCTGGCGGGCACCATCATTCCGCCATCGGCGTCGGCTTCGAGCAGACAGTGGTGCAGCCCCGGAGTGGGCACCTCCCCTACTCTCTGCACCCTGCAGCCTCCCTCGACCAGTCCTTGTTCGAGTGCGTCCACCAACTCAGCGTTGCGCGGCCGACGGTCCCAGCCGACCACCAGCAGCGGAACGTGACCATCCGGTCGCGGGTGCTCCAGATCAGCCCCATGCTCGCCGATAACCAGCCCGGTCGCCTTCCCTGCGATGCGCATCGCAGATGCCGATAATTCTCGTTGAAGAACTAGATTTTCAATTGAATTCTCAGAGTCAACGGAGTCGACCACCCTCCCGCGGATACCGTCTGTTCCGTGCAATCTCGGCCGGCTCATCTCGTCACTCCCTGAGCACCGAGCCAGCGGGGTGAGCTCCCGAGACGGTGACATTCGGCCAGACGTTGCAGCGCATGCCGAGCACGACACCTGGATTGGTGACCGCGTTGCAGCCGAGCCCAGTGCCCTCTCCGAGGATCGCCCCGAACTTGCGCAATCCCGAGTCGACCGGGTCCCCCAGTCCGCGGACGAGCACGTTGCGGCCGTCATTGCGGAGATTCGACAGTTTCACCCCGGCCCCCAGGTTGACGTCTCCACCCAGCAGGGAATCCCCGACGTAGTTGAAGTGCGGAGCCTTGGCGCCGGGAAGCAGCACCGAGTGCTTCACCTCCGTGGCATGCCCGACCACGGCCCCAGCGCAGATCCATGAGTCCGCCCTCAGGTAGGCGGCGTGGCGCAGTTCCGCCCCCGCCCCCACGTAACAGGGCCCTTCGATCCTCACGCACGCGGAGATCGACACACCTTCGCAGATGTGCACCACCCCGCCGGTCTCGTCGACGCTGACCCCCTCGGCCAGACCATCAGGCACCCGCGAGCCCAGTTCGGCCAACAACGCCCTCAACTGCGCGGCCAACCCATCTTCTCGTTCCTTGTCCAGCAGCACCCACGCTGGTTCTCCAGCAGGCATCATCGGCACGTCGTCACCAGCCTTGAGCGAAGGGAACAAGGCGGCTGCTGTGCAATCCATGTACCGGCACGCGTCGGTTCCGCACTAAGGCTTTGCAGCCGGTCTGCACCTCATCCGAGGGGTGTTGGTGCCGCCGCCAGCACCTCGTCGCTGCAGCCGGCGGCGAACTTGTCGAAGTTGCTGGCGAACATCAGCGCCAACTTGTCGGCCATCGCATCGTATTCGGACTCATCATCCCAGGTTCCCCTGGGATCGAGGATGTCGTCGGGCACACCCGGGCAGGAGCGCGGGATCTCGAACCCGAACCGCTTGTCCATCGCCCATTCGCCATCGTCGAGCGTACCGTTGAGTGCGGCGTTCAGCAACGCCCGCGTCCAACGTATCTTGATTCGGGCGCTGTTGCCGTATCCACCGGCGATCCAGCCTGTGTTCAGCAACCAGCAAGAGGCGTCCTGCTCGGCGACCTTGCGTGACAGCAGGTCGGCGTAGACCGAGGGGTGGCGGGGCATGAACGGGGCGCCGAAGCAGGCGGAGAAGGTGGCGGAGGGTTCTGTCACCCCGACCTCCGTGCCCGCGACCTTGGCGGTGTATCCTGAGATGAAGTGGTAGGCGGCCTGTTCGGGTGTCAGTCGGGAGATGGGTGGCAGCACCCCGAAGGCGTCGCAGGTGAGGAAGACGACGTTGCGCGCGTGTCCTCCGCGGGAGTCGTGCACACGATTCTCGATCGAGGTGAGCGGGTAGGAGCCGCGTGTGTTCTGAGTGAGCGAGACGTCGTGGAGATCAGGGACTCCATCTGCGCCGAGGATGACGTTCTCGAGTATGGTGCCCCGCATGCGCGTCGTGGCGAAGATCTCCGGCTCGTCCTCGGGAGAGAGGTCGATCATCTTGGCGTAGCATCCCCCTTCGAAGTTGAACACGCCCGCCTCGTTCCAGCCGTGCTCGTCATCTCCGATCAGTGGTCTGTTCGGGTCAGCTGAGAGGGTGGTCTTCCCGGTTCCGGAGAGTCCGAAGAAAACTGCACAATCTCCTTCCTGTCCAACGTTCGCGGAGCAGTGCATCCCGAGGTGCCCCCTACCGGGAAGCAGGTGGTTCATGACGCTGAAGATGCATTTCTTCATCTCTCCAGCATAACGCATGCCACCGATGATCACCTGCCTCTGTGAGAAGCAGATGATGACGAACGCCTCCGAGTTCAGGCCGGGCTCGTCGTCCGCCTCGAAGTGCGGTGCGTGCAGCACGGTGAACTCGGTGATGTGGGACTCCCTCTGTTCATCTGTCGGTCTGATGAACATGTTCTCGGCGAACGCGGCATGCCAGGCGTTCTCCGTCACCACACGGATGGAGAGCTGCTCCTCTGGGTCGGCGCCTGCGAACAGGTCCTGCACGAACAGGCGCTCACGGTTCGACAGGTGCTCCTGCACCTGCGCACGCATCCGCTCGAACACCTCGTAGGTCGTCGGCACGTTCACGTCACCCCACCACACATCGTCCTCCGTCGCGGGCTCGCGCACGATGAAGCGGTCATTCGGTGAGCGCCCCGTCCGGCTTCCTGTGCGGGTGACGAGCACCCCGTGCGCTGACAGCACACCTTCACCTGCGGCGGCAGCCATGCCGATCAGTTCAGGCGCTTCGAGATTCCAGTGGACTTCGCCGCCCGGAATCACTCCGTGCGCCCCGAGTCCGGCCACGCTTCCAGCCCCTGAACCCGCCGCAGCGGCGAGTGTCATGAAGCCCGCCGTGCGCGCCCCCTCTTAGAATGCATCGGCATGAACGTGGAGCCGTGCCATACCCCCCCTCGTCAGCGCACCAGCCCCACGAGAATCGCATTCAGGCCGAGGTTCGGGCCGGCCACTTGTTAATGGCAGTCTGACCCCTCCCCGCCTCAATGAGCGACGGGTCCGAGCCGTCCGAAGACGAGGTCATCCGCGAGCGGAAGTTCCGCCTGCGAGGCGGCATCGACCTCTCCAGTTTCCTCGGCGACGACGGGCTCGATGAGGCGACAGTTGAGCCTGTGGCACCCTCTGAGCCGGAACAGCAGGAGAAGGTGGAGGATGTCGCCATGGGCGAGGTGTACGACCCGTTCGCGGACGGGCCGCGACCCGGGGATGTCCAGCGGGACGGCACGGTGAGGCTGCCGCCGGAGATGGACACCATCACGGAGTTCGCCACCACTGGTGAGAAACGGCTGCACTGGGGCCTGATGGTCTCGATGATCGTCGTCTATTCAGCGGTCGGATTCATCCTTGGGACCTATGACGGGATCCCGCCGCTGCTCGGGATGTCCTCGCTGCTGGGACTCGCCCTGTTCGGCTTCTGGCTGGGGGAGCGCTGGGTACCCGATCCGGGCATGCACATCCTCGGTGTCACCTGGGTGATCATCACGATGAAACTGCTCTACGGGCTGACGATCGACCTCCACCACTGGGAGTTGTGGGGCATCTTCCCGATCGATGCCACCACACTCGGACTGCTGCTGCTGGCGCTGGTAGCGCTGAACGTGCTCGTCGCCTATCACCACGACCACGACGCGATCGCCGCGCAGGCGACGCTGGTGCTGCTGGCGATCGGCTCGGGCGCCGGCGCCGTCTACGGCGAACTCGGAGTCGCCGCGGGCATCATCGTCGCCACGCTGCTGCTGCATGGGTTGGCCCTGCATCGTAAGAGCGGGAATCTCGCCGCGTTGGGGGTGGCCGCATCCAACATCTGGATCGGCCTGCACGCCTTCAGCCAGAATTGGTCCATCGGAGCGCTGACGCTGGTCCGCTTCGAGGACCCGCTGCTGCTGTTCCTGCTGCTCACCGGCGTCAACGCGCTGAACGCCACGATGGCCACTCGCTTCGCTCGCGAGGAGAACTGGTTCAGCCAGGGCCTGTCGCTCATCGGGATCGGGAAGCCCGGACTGTGGTCGGTGTCCATCGGGATGGCGATGATCGGCGCGTTGCTCGCCATCACCTCCCATCGGGTGGATACCAGCTATTCGCTCGGTCTGGTGACGATGCTGCTCGCCACCTTCGGCGGCTCCTACCTCGTGGTGCGGGGCGTGGAATCATGGAGGGTGTTACGCCCGCTCGCCGCTGGGATACCGCTGCTGCTGCTGCTCGTGATCATCGAGTCGGGTGCGCTGAGCGCACCTTTCGGGCTCGATGGATACGATGTGTTCACCACCCTGGCGGCTGCGCTGACCGCTTACGTCCTGCTCTCCAACCAGGCCGCTGTCAGCGACCATGTCCTGTGGATCGGCAGCATCGTCATGGTGCTGCTGCTCACCATCCTCGTTCCGTCGAGCACCACCGATGCGGGAGGCGACGGTGGGCTGCTGCTGTTGGGAGCACTCGCCGCAGTGCATCTGGGAACCGCCATTCTCGCCATCCTGCGTCGCTCGCCCTCGCTGGCCGGGGTCACGGTGCTCACTCCCTGGCTGTGGACGCTGGCGGTCACCCTGTGGGCCGGGGGGGCGCGCACGTTCAACGCCGCCAAGCAGGTGTGGGAACTGGACAGCGGCATCGTCGGCTACGATGGCTGGGTGCTGGTTGGATACCTCGTGTTCGCCACGCTGCTGCAGTACCCGGTCAATCGCCGGTTGGGTGATACCGGAGTGAACCTGGCAGCTCGTCTGGTTGGATTGTCCGAGATGGGCGCTCGCCTGCGCGACAGCGGACTGACGCGCCTGTGGAACCTCGGTTTCATCGTCGCGCTGGTGGTCTGGCTGGCGGCCTCGAAGCCCGAGACGATGCCCGGCTACGGGCTGCTGATCGGTATGGCGGCGCTGCTGCTGGTGCACATCGGCGCCCACTGCGAGGGCAGACATCAGGACAACCCGCGTACGCTGTTCATCCTGTGGGGAATCTCCGCCGCTTGGCTGCAGTGGAAATTCGGGCTCGACGCCGCCTGGATGTTGCTGACGACCGCCGTCGGCGTGGCGTTGGTGGTGTTCGACGACAAGCCGGCATCCGAGTCCCGCGTGCCGGCGCTGCTCACGCTGATGATGGGACTTCTCGCGCTGCAGGCGACGCTGTTCAGCCTCGACCAGTTGACCACCTCTTTGCTCGATGGGGCGGTGCTGACATCACCATCCATCACCGGTTGGGTGCTCATCGGTTGCGTCAGCGCATCGCTCGGACTCTATCTGCCGCGGGCTGGCCACCTCGAGGAGCTGCTCAAACCGGCAGCGGCCGCCGTGGTGATGCTGTTCACGGCCATCCGCGCCACCTCACAGGAAGGTATGCTCTCGATCCAGTTGCTGTTGACCGGCCTGCTGTTCGTGATCTCAGGAGTGTGGCTCGCTGCGCAGGGTGAGATCCGCGCGGAGTTGAAGGTGGTCGGCCGGAGGTCGGCTCGCGAGGACAAACTACGCCGGTTGCAGATGGTGCAGGACGCGCTCTCAGAGCAGGAACTGGTTGGCAGGCCAGAGCAGTTGCTGCTGAAGGGTGGTGAAGCGGAAACCGGAGACACCTCGCTCGATCTGGAAGAACTCGACAGCGTCCCTGCTGCCGACCTGCTTCCGTCCGCACCCGCCTTGGGCGCGCCCGCGCCCGCTCACGCGAGCATGCGCACCTACCATTTCACCGATGAGGACCTCGCCTCGCGGGCGGCAGACGCTGTGGGGGAGGATCTGGCGCGCAGCCTCTCGCAGGCGGTGTCCACGGGGAACGTGACGGTGATCGCTCCAGAACTGTACGAGTTGGCGGAGAAGCAGAAGAAGCGGGCGAAGCGGTCGGGGGCATCGGGCACGCACGACCTGATGTTCGGGGACATCCATCATCGGCCAGTGGTGGTGATGACGTTCATCGTTGGTGTGCTGTTGTTCGCCGCTTGGAACGCCTACGCTGCTGGAGCGGCCGCGTCAGGGATCCTGGCGCTGGCGAGCGTCATCT
>JAKUTA010000150.1 GCA_022447885.1 Candidatus Poseidoniales archaeon
CAGAACAGGCTGGCTCCGAGCCGCAGCCAGCGCACCTCCCAGTCGGCGCTGGTGTTTGTGTCCGGCATCGAGTTGCAGCCGTCTCCGCGCATGAACACGAGTCCATTGAAGGTCGCCGGTGGTGTGCTCACCGCTGGGCCTGACCAGCCTTCGACGCTGGCGAGCCCGCCTGCATACACCACGGTGTCGGCGATAGTGCCGTCAGGGGACACGAGCTGCAGCGAGGAGCCAGAATCGTACATCCATGGCAGGTAGTCGAGAACGTCGTTGCCCTCGAGCGCATCGATGCCGCCATCCTCGGAGAGGTTGGTCGCTGACTGGCTGATTACCACCGACTGTCCCGGGCCGAGGCCGATGGCACTGAAGGTGCCGTCGTTGCTCGTACCATCCGACTTGATGCGCACGAACTTCCAGCCGAGCAGCTGGACGTTGGAATCGCCCATGTTGGTGATCTCGAAGAACTCGTTGTCCCGCCCGCTGATCTGACCGGGCATGATGCGCGTGAACAGCACCGGGTCCGTCCCATCCCATGGTTGCGGGACCGGGTTGGCTTCTCCGGGGGTCGGCCACATCGTGTCCGTCCAGTCATCGACCCAGTTGCTGGCGTCGCCCTCGATGCTGCGGCAGTTCTCGGTGGTCGACCAGTGCACTTCCTGGCGCTTGTTCAGATTAGGGTCCAAGAGATCGATATGCTCGTTGAAGTTGGAGAGGAATCCGTTGTTCTCCGGCTTGATGACCACATATCCATCCGCTGCCAGCGACCACCACGGGTGGGCCGAATCGATGGCGCCATCGCTGAAGTGCAGCGCGAAGATGTCGCGGATGGCGATCGCCTCGTTGTTGTCATTCGCCACCAACCAGCGGGAGATGTTCACCACGGTCAGTCCTGTGTTGTGCAACTCCAGCCAGTCCCCGTCGAGTGCCAGGGTGCCTGCGCTGCACTGTGCCATCACCTCGCTTATCTCCACCGAAGTCGAGCCGGTGTACGGTTGGGTGAACGCAGGGTTCTCTGCTCCGGGAGTGGGATGGGGTGAGGGTACCCAATCGTCTTCGATGGCCACGCCCTGAACCACGGTTCCGTTCATCGGGGTGATGTCCCACGTCACCTGATGGGTCACCTCGCCATCGGGGTTCACGAGGCTCAGGAGGTCCCCACCGTTCTGCAGGCTCATGCCACTACCGTTGCGCCATACGACCACGAATTCACCCGCCTCCAACTCCCAGTCGAGCGGGTCTGCCTCATCGAGTCCGGGGATGCTGTTGGCGTTGAAGTGCAGCGATACGTTGCGCCCGTCCTTGAGTCGCCAATCCTCGAATGAGAGGGTGTCATTGCCGATGTTCACGAGTTCGACCCACTCACCCTCAGGATACGTGTTGCTGTCGCTGCCCGACGGGTTGCCCATGATCTCGGAGATGCGCAGGTCGGTCGAGGCGTTGACCGAGCCCGTCAACTGGTTCGGGTTGGGGGCTGCCGGGGTCTGCCAGCCGGCGACGGTCCACGGTTGAGTGATGTCTTCGGGATCATACGGGATGATGCTCTTGTTCTGGCCGGGGTTCGCCCCCCACTCGACCGTCTGGGTGATGCCTCCTTGCGAGTTCACCAGCGACAACTGGTCGCTGTTGATCACCAGCATGGCGGTCGCCGGTGGGAAATCGACCACGACGTACTCGTCGACGGCGATCAGCGAACCCGCACCCGAACTGCGGTCGACGATGAGGTCAGTCACGTTCACGCTCTGTCCGGTGCCGCTGAACATCTTCCAACCGGACAGGTTGATGCTGCTGCCGCTGCCGGCGTGATAGAGTTCGACCCACTCACCATTGGGGTAGCCACCCCCGGTCGCCGTGCTGTTGACCATCACCTCGTTGATCTGCACCTCGGAGGTGGCGTTGATGAGCACGGCGTTGGGCGCGCCAGGGGTGGGCCACAGAGCGGTGACCCAGTCGCCCGAACCGATCATCGGGGCGATGTAGGCGTGACCCATCCGGGTCGGGCCGGTGTAGTTGGCGCCGGAGACGAAGTCACCGTCCGGGTTGATGAGGAAGGCCGATTCGCTGCCGGCCGCGTTGTTGAACAGGCCGTAGGTGCGCGCTCCGTTGACAGCAACCACACGGAAGGCACCTGCCTCGATGAGCATGCTCTGGGCGGCGCCGATCAGGTGGGTGGCGTTGATCTGCAGGGTATTGCCGGTGCTGTCCTCCACGGACCAGTTGGTGAGGTCGATGGCCGCGCTGCCGGTGTTCTCGATCTCCAGCCATTCACCGCCGGGGTAGGTGTCGTTGTCGTACGACGGCCAGGCGTCGGGGAGCAACTCGGAGATGCGCAGGTCGCTGGTCGACCACGTCGGTCCTGTGCTGCCGCCGCTGTTCGGTTGTCCCGCGGTGAGGCCATTCGATTCGATCCAGTCCGCGGCAGGGTCACCAGGATTCTCGATGCGTGTCTTGCCTTCCGCGGAATATGAGCTCCATGTTCCCGAATGGACTTGTGTACTCGAACCGTCGACCAGTTCGACGACACCTGCTCCGTTGGTCATGCAGAAACCACAACTCTGCCCATCACCGTTGCGAGCGATGACCATGTACGCCCCAGCCCCGATCACCGCGTTCGAAGGATTGGTCGGCCAGACGATGGTGCTCGTGCTGAAGTTCATGCTGCGTGAGTAGTGGTCGGCCACCGACCAGCCCGAGAGATCCACAGAGGATGTACCCGAGTTGTAGATCTCGACCCATTCCCCGGTCGTCCAATCAGACGGTCCGACCGCGCTCGTCTCCGCCGCTCCAGCGGCGTTGACGTGCAGTTCCGAGAGACAGATGCTTCCACTGCACGCCGTAGAGCGTGCACCCGCTTCAGCGGGTTCAGTTGGTGCGGCCACCAAGAGGGGGGCATTGGCAGACAGCAACAGCGTCAGAATCAACAGCAATGTAGCGATGCAGGTTCGAGCGGTCATCGTGCGTGCCCCCGTGCGAGATTCAGGGAACCTCGCAGCGGCTCAGAGCCATTAGCATCTTCGCCGAGGTGAATTATCACGTGAATCCGAAGGAGTCGACCCTTGAGGCGAATGTGTAGATCATGATCGGTACGAGGATGATACCCATCCCGTGGCTGCGCCGTATCCCTATTCTCGGCGGCATCAACCCCATCACCGTGCCGGTGATGAGCACCCCGATGCCGATCCACCCGGTAGAGAGCCAGACGAGGATCGTGACGAACCCGACCACGCCCATCACGAGGCTGCGCAGCGGGATGATCTCGTGCAGCTTCAGCATCCCCTTGGCGACCTTGAGCATGATCGGGACGGCGATGAATCCAGCCCCTATCGTCACCGCCAGCAGGCGGATGAAATCGGGTGGCGGCTCGATGGCGGTCCACGGGTCGATGGGATACATCATGTTCAGCGCCAGCGCGGCGCCCGAACGCGGGCGTCCCACGAGGTAGAGGAAGGCGAGCACCATCACCGTGACCGCGGTGTTCGTCGCGGAGAGGATGGCGATCACCTCGAGGTCCTGCTGCTTGGACTGCGCCTCGAGATCGAGGTCGGGTGATGTCAACGCCTCGGAACGTGCGCTCACCAGCATCGCCTCCTCATCGGCGGAGAGCGGAGCGCCGCCGAGCGAAAGCGCGCCACCCTCGTCGCTGGGCAGGTCGAGTCGGGCTCCATCCTGCACAGGTGTGCCCGTCCCAGCCTCGGATGCGGCGAAGGAGTCAACGGGTGGTGAATAGGGGTCGAGCGGCGGAGGTCCGGCTGCTGCCGCCTGTTCAGCCTCCTGACGCGCCGCCATCGCCATCATCGCCGGGTGCGCCTTCTGTCCGGGGCCGTATTCTAAGTCGGCGGGAATGTAGTCGGGGTCCCTCCATTTACCCACTAAGTTGCGCGCGCTCATCACCACCACAGTCGCCTGCGCGGCGGTCATCCCGGGAAGGATGGCCATCACGGAAGCGCAGATCGAGGAGAGGAAGCATGGTATGAGCAGCGGTTTGATCGCGGGCATCTCCCAGTCATCCTCCTGGTCCGGCATCTCGGAGGTGGTGACGTAGATGTCGATCATGTTGGCGATTCCGAACAGTCCGGCAAGCCC
>JAKUTA010000151.1 GCA_022447885.1 Candidatus Poseidoniales archaeon
GCACAAACTCGGCGCGCAGGTGGTCGAGTTCCGGCCGGAGATGGTAGCCGGGACTCAAGCGATGTTCGATGCGCTGGGCATCGCGTGGATCGAGGCGCCGATGGAGGCGGAGGGCGCCGCAGCCGTGAGGTGCGCCCGCGGAGAATTGGCTGGAGTCGCCAGCCAGGACTGGGACACACTGCTCTACGGCGCACCGGTGATGGTGCGCAACCTGCTCTCACACGGCTCGCGCAGGTTCGGTCGACCGGTACGCGCCGAGCGGATCTATCTCCAGGAACTGCTGGAGGAGCACGGGTTGACCCACGAGCAGCTGGTCGATCTGGGCATCATGATCGGCACCGACTTCCATCCCGGCGTCAAGGGAATCGGGCCGAAGACCGGCCTGAAACTCATCCGCGAGCACGGCACCATCGAGGAGGTGTGCCAAGCGAAGGACAAGGAGGTCCCTGAGCGGCTCGACGAGATTCGCCAACTGTTCCTCGCCCACCCGACCGGTGACGAGCCACTGCCTGCTGCTGGAATGGCCGACGAGCCACGCCTACGCGAACTGCTGCAGGAAGGACACCAGTTCAGCGAGCGGCGCATCCAGCGGGCGCTCGACCGACTCGCCGAGGGAGGACGCGTTCGCCAGTCGGGACAGACGTCATTGTTCGATTTCTGAGCAGCGACGCAATCAAGGCGAAGCGGCGACCCACCCATTCTGATGACCTCCGAGTCAGGAGTGGATGAGCCGGGCTCTTCGGAGGCGGTTGGAGAGGAGGACCAGTGGTGGAAGGATGTCAACGACGTCCGCTTCTGGAAGGCGCTGCTCGTCCTCGGTGTGCTGCTGCACGTGTTCACCTCGTTCACCAGCGACCTCGGACTGGACACCCATGTGCTGCTGGCGGCGGAGACGGTCGAGGAGGGCACCGGGGAGGCGGTGCTCGACTGGGGGCACACGCGACCGAAGGACCCGCTCTCCTCAGACCCTGCATACGCCCGCCCGATCGGCACCGAGGGCATCGTCGAACTGGTCGATTTCGGAGGGGTGGCGGCGCTGCGCTTCTACTCCCTGCTGCTGACGTTGGCCGGTGCAGGACTCATCGTGCTGGGCGCCCGCAGCATCAAGGACGGTGCTCGCGACGGCGAGGAGTGGCGCTACAGCGCCCTGTTCCTGCTCTACCCGGTGTTCATCTTCGCCACCGGGAGACTGAATGGAGAGGCGCATCTGGCGTTCGGGTTCGCCCTGATGCTCTACCTGTGGGTCTACATCGAGCAGACGTTCCGCGACACATCTGAGGGAGAGAGGCCTTTCGAGGAGAGATTCTCCCCGTTCACACGCTGGCTCCTGCACACGTTCGCCGCCCTGTTCATCGGCCTGGCGATCGTGGGAATCGCCACCGCCAAGGGCATGGTCGACGGAGCATACGTCATGCTCTATCCATGGCTGCTGGCTCCTTTTGTTGGTCTGTGGATGGAACTGACCCATCATCCGAGAATCGCCGAATCGCTGGTCTGCCGCCCGCGACGGGCCCTCCTGCTCGGCCTCGGGCTGTCGGTGCTCGCCGCCCTCTACCTCGGCTTCACGATGGAGGAGGGTAAGACCCTCGCCGTCATGCGTGAGGCGCCCGCCCGCTACCTGAGCGCGGTGCTCATCTCGGTGTTCGACCTGCTGCTGGTCTTCGGCCTGTTCGGCATGATCCTGTGGCCGTTCGCGAAGGACGCCTGGCGGGCGCTCGACGAGGTACGCGACTGGATGGCTGGCATGTTCGCCGGAATCATCGGCGCGGGGGTCGGCTTCCTCACGCTCTACGTGGCGGCGCTGTGGACGCACGAGTCGCTGCTGTGGGGCGCTCCGTGGCCGTGGGTCACGTGGACGATGGGGAACAACGGACGCTACATCTCGCTGCTCATCATCCCGCTGTTCTGGCTGCTGATGCGCCTGCGACACCTGTCAGATTCCGATCTGCCCACCATCGAGGCCCCCGGACCACGCGCCCACGCGCTGTTCATCGGAATCATGCTCATCCTGCCGATCTCACTGCTCACCGGGATCCACGGACAGACGATGTGGACGGACGAGGCGGCGGAGGTGCTCTCCCAGAACATGGACGACGGGGAGGACTTCCTGTTCGTCTCCGAGGCCACTCAAGGGATGCACTGGCTCTACACCTTCCACTACGAGGTCGACCCCTACGGCGAGCGCGGCATAACCGGCCATTGGAGAGCCGATGTGACTTCCTGGGAGGATGAACTGGTGAACGGCACGCGCCACGCCAACCGCGGTGACCTCTCCAACGTGCACTGGGTCGTGCTCTCCCCTGACGTTCCCTGGAGTCCTCCTGCTGGATGGGGGCCTGTTGCCACCGACAGTGCGCCATGGATGAACGGCGGGTGTGATTGGATCATCTGGTCCAATGTGGAAGATGTCGAGACGCTCGACGCGTTCAGTCGTCAAGTGTGTCAATGACCTTCTGTCGGTCGCGGCGGAAGAATTTGAATCGCTTCTGCTTCTGCTGCTCGACCTCGACCTCAGGGTCCTCCTTGAGCGACTTGAACGGAATCCACTTGTCAGGAACAAGCCTCCATGGGATGACGAATGCGACGACGCCGAGCAGGATCTGGCTGCCGGGGATCATGAACACGCGCAACGGCGGAACGACAACCCCCACCAAGCCGAGCTGGTCCGCTGCCTGCTTGCGCTCATCCTTCGAGGTCTTCCTGCCGAGCACGATCTTGCCGAGCGTCCCGAAGGCGTCCTTGGCCTCGACCGCCTCCACCTTGGTGACATCCCACGCCTTGCCGACCGCATCGCCCCACGCCTCGGGGTCGCGGGCGACTGCGATGAGTTCCTGGCGCTTCTCCTTGGGGAGTTTCCTGGCAACGGTGTAGGAGCCCTTGGCCGCCCATGGCAACGCTCTCAGCAGACGCCTGATGCGCCCGACCCTCTTCACCGGAAGCTCGCTCACGCCCGGTCGTGTCACCCGTCCCGCAAAGGGATTGCTGAATCCAGAGTGTGTGGATTCAGGCGTTGCGCTCGGCCTGAATCTGGGAGCGCATGGCCTTGCACGCCTTGGCGACACCGCTGAGGGTGCCGCGCAGACGCCTGCCAGCTGCATCGACGCCCTTCTCGTGCTTCTCGGCGTCTCCCATTCCGGCCATCAGGCCGTCTATCATTTCCTGCAACTGTTCACTGACTGAAGTCATTGCGCAAACGGCCCGAACGACCGTTCTATATCCTTTCGGAGATAAAAGGTGGAACTCTCAACGCGGTCACGTCGAATAGTGGGATATCAGCGAATCGAGATCGTATGCGTCTACCGTGGAGAGTGAACGAGCCCCGCCGGTCAGCGCCTGCAGTCCGGCTGCGGTGACTTTCCACACCTTACGGAAACCGGCTCGCCGCGAGATGACACATCCTGATTCCTCGAGTGAGAGCATATGGTGGCTGACCAACTGCTGGCTGCAATCGAGTTGGGCAGCCAACTTCCCCTGTGTGAGCGGGCCTTTGACCCCGATGCTCTCGGGGTTGCGTGCCAGACGATCCAGCAGTTTCCACTGCATCGAGTCAGGAGGGTAGGAGACCGGGGGGTTCGGGAGTTGGTCGGGAGGCGTCTGCGGTGACACTGATAACGTGTAGAAACGCAGGTAGCGACCCTCCGTGCGCGACCAGACCTTCGCCTCGGAGGCGAGCGTTCGCATGTGCAACGCCGCCTGATGGTTACCGAGTTCGAGCGCCCGGATGATCCCCGACAGATGGATGCCCTCGTTTAGTTCGACGAACGAGGATATGCGCTCACGCGTCTTCGCTCCGTCCTGTCGCGCCATCGCCCCCGCCACGCCGGCTGACAATTCAACCTTGCACCCTGCCTGTGCCACGCCACAACAGCGCCCGCTCGTGCTGATATGACCCGCTCAGGGAGGGATGTTCCCTCCCTGAGGGGTTGTTCGCTGGATTCACCGTTCACCGTGTGCGGATGAACGAGTTGTCGCCCTGCATGTCCCAGTTGGAGCCGTCGGGCGCGAGGTAGACCGTGCCGCCGGTCTCCCCGGTGATGTAGCTGCCACCG
>JAKUTA010000152.1 GCA_022447885.1 Candidatus Poseidoniales archaeon
ATTCCCTCCACGATCGTCACCTCCTTTCCATATCGCCTGCGAACTATCGAGATCACCGCTTTCTGTTGCTCCTTGGCTATCTCCTCGCAGATGCACAGCTCCTCAGGCAATCCACACAGGTTACAGATGCTCGCCATTGATTTCTACTCCTTCCTTTCCGCATGCATGGCGGTCTTCAACCGCGCGATGGAGCGACGCACCTGTTTGTATGAGCCAGGATTGGATACCGAACCGCCCAAGGACTGCTGTGCGCGCAGTTGCAGCATCTCCTCCTGCAACTCCTTGAGTCTGCGTCGCCGCCCCTCGGAACTCATTTCGGCGATGTCGCGCGCTGACAGGTAGGTCATGCCTCGTCCTCCTGTTCTGCGTCGTCGGATGATTCTGCGTCGTCGGATGATTCTGCTGCGTCGGATTCCACCTCAGCCTCTGCTGCTTCCTCGGATTCCGCTTCAGCCTCTGCCGGTTCCCCGGATTCCGCTTCAGCCTCGGGTTCAGCCTCGGGCTCAGCCACGGGCTCAGCCTCGGGTTCAGCCTCGGGTTCCTCTGTGACTTCCTCAGCTCCTGATTCTGCTTCTTGCGCATCATCCGCTTCGGATTCGGCTTCTTCGGGGGTTTCCTCAGCGACCTCTTCGGTCTCGGAATCCGCCACTTCTCCCGCATCCGCGTCCGCGGTGGAATCCGTGAACTCGCCCTCCACGGCCACTTCCTCAAGTCGCCCCAACTCGGCAGCCGCCTGCTCTTCGTCCAACTCTTCCTCGAAGATGTCCTTGGACGTGATCGCCGGGATGACGATTGGCTCCAGGCCGACCTCGTGCCGCGAGCGCAACTCGATCTCATGCGGCAATTTGGCACCTGCGCGCATGATGGCGACGGTGCAGCCGATGGTCCCGAGTTTCTTCACGGCGGTCGCGAATCCGATCTCCATGTGCTCGAGCGCCGTCTCCCCACAGTACTTGATGTGCCCAGCAGTGAACTTCTGCGTGCGATGTCGCCCGCCGGTGACCTTTCCATTCATGACGATGAGTACCCCCCGAGCGCCCGATTCCATGATGTTCAGTACGGTGCTGTGCCCAGCGCGGCGGAAGTACCAGCCGCGCTCCAGAGCGCTGGCCAACTTGCTCGCCATCACTTGGGCGTTGAGCGACGGATCGGCGATCTCCTCCACCTGGAGTTTCGGATTCTCAAGGTTGAAGTCCTCGCGGATCCTGCGCTGTAACTCGTTGATGATCTTCCCCTTGCGCCCGATGACCATGCCAACCCGCTCAGCCTTGAGCGTGATCTTGGTGCACATCGATGTGCCTTCGAACGCTCTCTCGAAGTGCAGCCCGCCGAATCCAGCCCGCTCGGTCTCCTTGAGCAGGTACTCGCGCACGAGCTGACGCTCGACGTTGGTATCGACGAACTTGCGAATCTGACTCATGTTACCCATTTTCGTAGTCCTCCTCAGAACTCCTCCTCGTCTTCCCCTTCGTCGTCTCCATATACCTCGAGGAAGATCTCGAGATTGACTTGGTAGTGATTCTTTGGCGTGGCGCGCCCGCGCGCTCGCGGGCGAAGACCCTCATGGATCTCTCCACGGTGTGCGGCGATGTGGGTGATGAGCATCTCCTCAGGCTCGATGTCCTCGTGATGCTGGCGAGCGTTGTCCATGGCGCTCTGGATGAGTTTGATGAACACATTCGACGCCTTGACCGGGTAGCGCCCCGGTCCCATCGCTCCCTTGCGGTGACCCGCCATCGTGTTCCCGCCGCGACCCTTGCGATGACGGGCGACGTACGGTACCGCGCGCTTCAGTGCGGTGACCTGCTCGAGGTAGTCGACGGCAGCCGCTGCGAACATCCCCTTGATGTGCCGGGCGATCTGCACTGAGTGCTTGTGATGGATGTCGACATTCGTGACACGCGCGGTGGCGAGACGGTTGCCTTCGAGCAGTTGGGTGTATCCCTTCTGCGGCTTTTCCCGGTTACGACTCATTCTGTTCACCTCACTTCAATGCCACGTGCTTGCTCGATCTGGTCGCACCCACGCCCGGACCGCTGTGTGTCCCACGGTTCCGGGTGAGGGCGTACTCTCCCAGGAAGCCACCGATCATCTCGGGCTGGATATCGACCTGGATGAACTGATGACCGTTGTGTATGGCGAGATTCTTGCCTACCATCACCGGCAGGATGACCATGTCGCGGCGATGTGTGCGCACCACGTCGTCCTCGCCGCTGCATCGGATGCGTGCGAGCAGGTGCTCATTCTCCCGAGAGAGCGTGCGTCCGAGCGAACGGCGCGCGCGTGCGGAGAGCAGGTCGATGATGGCGATGGTATCCACGTCACCCTCCTCAGCCCACAGAGGCATGGCCTGCAGTTGAACCAACGTGTGCCCACGATAGGTGAACTCTCGCTTGCGGCGCTCGGCCACGCCCATCTTGCGCTTGCGCGCCTGACGGCGAACCGCCTTCGGTGTCCGGAATGACTTCTTGCGCCTGCGTGCCATGACTGTCACTCCTTCATCCTCTTGCTACGGCCGCCGCGCCCGGTCCTGCTCGGCGCTATCATGCCGACCTTCTGCCCGGGCGGGGAACCATGGGATACTGAGTTGGGGCCGTGGACGGCCTGGTGGTTGCCACCACCATGGGGGTGGTCGACGGGGTTCATCGCCACGCCGCTGACCGTGGGGTACTTCTTGCCGCGCGCCTTCGCCTTGTGGAAGGCCGTTCCCGCCTTCATCAGCGGTTTCTCGGCGCGGCCCCCTCCAGCCAGCACGCCGATGCTGGCGCGGCAGGCTGCGGGCAGGTCCTTCAGCCGACCGGAGGGCAGGCGGATGCGAACCCTGTCGCCCATGCGAGTCTCGAGGGTGGCGTGGTTGCCCCCGCTGCGCGCCAGGCGACCTCCGTCCCCGGGTCGAAGTTCGACGTTGTTGATCGGGGTCCCTTCAGGGATGTGCGCGAGCGATGAGATGTTGCCCGGCTTGAGTTGAACCTTGTCACCGATGTCAATCGACTGTCCGATGGCGAGTCCTTCGGTTGCCACGACGACGGTGGAAGTCCCATCTTCCAGAGAAAGTCGAGCCAGTGGAGCGGTGTGCCCGGAGGAATGGATGATCTCGGTGACCTTGCCCAGCTCCCCGTTGACCCGCGGCAGTCGAGATTTCCCGCCGAAGCGGTGGCTGGAGACGCGATAGTGCGGGCTGGAGCCCTTGCGCTGTGCACGAATTCTCTTCCCCATCTTCTCACCTCAGAAGGCGCCCAGCTTGAGCGCCGCCTCCTCTGCATCATAGCCGGCCGCCAGTTTGACGGTGGCGTGCTTGCCAGTCTTCGTGATACGTGTGTTGACCTTGGCGACCTTGACATCGAACAGCCGTTCGACGGCCTCCTTGACATCCGCCTTGGTCGCTTCAAGGGAGACGATGAATTCGAGCCGGTTGTTGTTCTGGTAGTATCCCGCGTCAGGGTCGGCGTGCCGGCGAGCCTCGAGCGACTTCTCCGTTATCCACGGCATGATGATGACGTTGTAGGGATCCATATCATTCACCTCATAGTGCCTCGATGGCTGCCTTCGTCCACACCGTCAGTCGGGCGCAGTCGCCACCGGGAGCCAGATCCTCGGCGCACAGGTGCTTGGCCACCGCCACATCGACTCCGGGGACGTTTCGTGCTCCCTTCGCCAGGCTATCCCGTTCTGAGACGACCAGCAGGATGCTCTTCGGGGTGCGCCGACGCCTGCCGCGCATCTTGCCCTTGCCGGCACGGATCGAGCGGCCGTTCTTCGCCCGCTCGAGGTCTTCTCCGATTCCCAGCCCCTCCATCATGGCGATGAACTTGCGCGTCGATGACAGCACGGGAATCTCCTCGATGTCGAACTTCTCCTTCTTGCCGGAGCGCTCCTCGGTGTAACCATCGATGATGATCGGGAACTTGACGTCATCCGCGAAGCGGTGGCCGCGGGCCGCCACCATAGCCGCGTCGGTGGTGGCGGCGATGGCGGAGTCCCTGGCCTGGGTTCGAGTGCGGGAGTTCATCTTCTGGGACCAATCACGCTCTGCGAGCGGACCGTGC
>JAKUTA010000153.1 GCA_022447885.1 Candidatus Poseidoniales archaeon
ACTCGCGCAACCTCTACGACAGCGACGGCAACGGCCAGGAGTCGACTACCGTGACAGCCAGCGCCGGTACCACCGGCGACCAGAAGACCGACATCTTCCGTGCCGGCACGCAGTGGATCTACGTTCGAATCAAGGACATCGACACCGCTGGGGCCGACGGACACGACTACACCCTGAACATCGGCCTGAACACCAATCAGCGTGATCAGGACACCGACGGGTTCACCGACGACCAGGACGACTGCGACACCGAGGAGGGCACCTCGACCGAGGATCGGCAGGGCTGCCCCGACAGGGACGGTGACGGTTGGTCCGACTATGGGGATTCGTTCCCTGACGAGCCCACCCAGTGGGCCGACTCTGATGGCGACAGCTACGGCGACAACTCCGCCCCGGCGGCGGCCCCTGACGGCTGTCCGCAGTACTACGGCCACTCCGACCAGGATCGCTACGGATGCCGCGACACCGATGGTGACGGCTGGTCGGACCCGGACCCGACCGCCATCTGGTCATCCGAGCCGTGGTCTGTGGCCGATGGCGCCGACGCATTCCACCTCGACGCGACGCAGTGGTCAGACTGGGATGGCGACCTCTTCGGTGACAACTGGGCGGATGAGGCGTGGGGCGAGTGGCGCAACGACTCGGGACTCGGCCAGTGGGTGGAGAACGCGAGCACTCCGGACTACTGTCCTCGGGAATGGGGGTCGTCAATCGAGGACCGTTATGGCTGTGTGGACACCGATGAGGATGGCTGGTCGAACCCGGATGACGGCTGGACCTACTACCCGTGGAGGTGCCAGAACAACGGGACCGACTGTGCAGACGCCTTCCCGCACGACGAGACCCAGTGGAGGGACCGGGACATGGACGGATTCGGGGACAACCCCGACGGGAACTCCCCCGACGCCTTCCCCGACAACCCGACGCAGTGGCTTGACAGCGACGGAGATGGATACGGCGACAACAGCGAGAGCGACTACGAGGGCGCATGGCAGTCGGACAACTTCAGCAGTGACCCCACGCAATGGGCTGATTTCGACGAAGATGGCTACGGCGACAACCAGAGTGGCAACCAGCCCGACGCGTGCATCTACAGGGCCGGTTCCAGCTATCAGGACAGGCATGGATGCCCTGATTCAGACGGTGACGGCTGGTCCAATCCCGATTCAGGATGGTTATCGCATCCCAGCGGATTCGGAGACGCGTTCCCCGAGGAGCCGAGTCAATGGCACGATGTGGACGGTGACGGCTTCGGCGACAACCGCAGCGAGGGTGCGTGGCAACCCGACTCCTGTCCGGCGACCTGGGGCGAGAGCACCCGCGACCGTTGGGGATGCCCCGACTCCGATGGAGATGGCTCATCCGATCCACAACCCGAACTCGGCTGGTTGGCCCACCCGATGGGACTGGCGGACGCCTTCCCTGCCGACCCGACACAGTGGTGGGATACCGACGGCGACGGCTTCGGCGACAACCAGAACGTCGGTGCGACCGGCCCGGACCGCTGCAAGGACGATCCGGGCACCAGTTACGCCGACCGGCATGGGTGCACCGACTCGGACAACGACGGTTACTCGGATCTCGGCGACCGCTTCCCGTACGATCCGAGCCAGTGGCAGGATTCTGACGGGGATGGCTTCGGCGACAACAATGGCGGCCACCAGCCGGATGAGTGTCCGTTCGATGAGGTCAGCCTCGGGGTCTCGCTGATCGACCGGCTCGGCTGCCCTGATTCCGACCGCGACGGTTACTCCGACGAGGACGACAACTGGCCAGCTCATCCCATAGGCACCGCTGACGCGTTCCCGAAGAACCGCATGCAGTGGAAGGACACCGACGGCGACGGCTACGGTGACAACATGCTCGGCAGCCTGCGCGACGACTGCCCCGAGGTCTACGGGCGCTCGACGGTCGACAAGCAGGGATGCCCCGATTCCAACGGTGACGGATACAGCGACGACTACGGTTCCATCAACGCCCATCTGGCGCTGATGGCGAGCAACCCCACCGCTTCGCTGTTCTCCTTCCTGCCCCCGTTGGTCATCTTCCTGATCGTGTTCGCAATCGTGGTGTCCATCCGCAGCCGAGGAGGTGAGTTCGATGAGTGAGGAACACCTGACTCTACGCCGCGGCGGGCATCTCCGAGTACGCGTCGCGTCACTGGTCCTGATGCTTCTCGTCGTGCTGCCGCTCGCTGGCACGGTCAGTTCCGAGGGCGACCCTTCGCACATCCAACTCGACAGCAGCCGTGCAGACAAGCTCGACCTCGACAACGACGGAGACCCGGACACCACCCGTGTGGTCTACCTCGTCAACACCAGCGCACACTACGCCGAAGCGGCGGTGGAGGTCAGTGCGGAGTCGGAAGGGATGGTGCTCACCTTCTGGGACAATTTCACCTTCAACCGCAGCACCCCCAGATTCGGCTCGATCGACATCGAAGCGTGGGGTGATGGCATCTACAGCGTGCGAATCCGCGTCTGGGACGCAGAGACGGGAATGTTGGTGGCGATGGAGGAACTGGGCGAGCATGAGTTGGCGGCTTCGCTCTACCCACCCTACCTGCGCTTCGACCTCGAAGCGCCGCTGGTGATGTTCCTCGGAGACGACTGCATCATCGAACGGGTGTTCCTCGACGAGGTGGGCGCGCGCTACGATGCCATCGGCGTGATCTCCCTCACCGGCACACCCTGGCTAGCCCCTCCCGAATTGGGGGACATCGACTGCTCGGACTGGCCTGCGCGTGATTATCATCTGGTGATGCACTACCGCAACCAACTCGGTTTCAGCACACAGGCCGACCTCGATTTCCGCATCAACAACCTTCCGCCACCGCGGTACGTGTTGAACGTCACCGGCGACAACGATGAGGTCGGTTCACCCTGTTCTATAGCACTTGCACCGTCGCCGGGCACCGTGCTGGCGAGGATGCTGATAGAGTGGGACATCACCGATCCGCGCGGCAACCCCGTGGACATGCCTTCGTTCTCGAACATCGACTGCAGCATGTGGCCGGTAGGGCTCTCGAAGGTGCGCGTCACCGTCACGAACTCGGAGGGCCAGAAGACCATGCAGGCGTACAACCTGGTGCGCCTGCCTCCGCTGGGCAGCACCGATGCGGCTGTGCTGAACGCATCAGGAGACCCGTCCACCTGGCCGGAGAGGTCGCTCGGAGATGAACTGCAGCCGAAGCCGTTCATCGGGGACAGTTCGTTGGTCGCCCAGTCGCTCGTGTTCTCCGTGGGTGCGCTGTTCGCCATCGCCATGGGCATCATCGCCGCGCTCTACTGGACCAACCGCCGCGAGGAGGAGTACCTCGACGACGACCTGCTCGCTGACGGTGTCCCAGACTCACAGGGCCTGTCATCCTACACCGACGAGTCAGGGATTTATTGGCGACAGCATCCCGAGGGATTCGTCGACTGGTGGGATGCTCACGGCGGTCAGTGGGTGCCATACGAAGAATGAGGAACGGACTCGACGATGGCGGAAGCGGCAGATGCATCCCCTGTCGCTGAGGCACGTTCGCTGTGGAAGTTGATCGGGGCATCGGCATTCGCCGCCTCGCTCTGCTGTGTGCCCAGCGTCGTCTGGGTGCTGTTCGCCGGCTCCTCTGCCATCGTCGCCGCCGACCAACTCTCTAACGACCTCTACTTCGGAATCGGCCGTTGGTTGCTCTACCTCGTGGCTCTCGCTCTGGCCGGTGCTGGGCTGACAATCCATTTTCGGCGTGAGGGGATCTGCACGCTCGATGATGCCAAGCGGGAGCGGCAGCGCATCGTGAACACGAGTCTGGCTGTGATCACCGCGGTGATCGTGCTCTACCTCGTCTGGGACTACATCATCCTGCAACTCATCGGCATCGCCGTCGGTCAGCCGTGGGCCGAATCCGCGGTCTGGAAATGATTCACAGTTCACCCATGTCGAGCATCATCGACATGCCGACCGGCTCGGAGGCGTCGAGCCCGGTCAGGTTGATGTCGCCTGCCTCAGCGCCCGCA
>JAKUTA010000154.1 GCA_022447885.1 Candidatus Poseidoniales archaeon
GTGATGGGCATCCTGGTGCTCGGCCGCGGATTGTTGGCGTCGGTGCGCTCGGCTCCTGACGGTTCGGTGTGAATCGCGCGCGGAGCGGTGCTTGGACAGGGGAGAACTCATCAACCGGTTCGAGCGGGTGGTCCCCACCCGTTGGGTGGCAGGCTCGAAAAATGCAGTGGCAGACGGTATTGCAAAACGTCCAGGCGGTCGCCCTCGATGTTGGCAGCATCTCGGGCGGATTTGACTCGCTGAATCTGCTCATCTCACTCTCACTGGTGGCGGTGCTGACCATCGTCTCGGGGGTGAAGAGAATCCTCGATGGGCCAGGAACACTGACAGCGATAGTCCTCGGTGTGACGGTCGGAACCCTCGGACATTGGACATGGCTGCTCATCCTGCTCTGCTTCCTTGTGGGCGGCCACTGGGCCACCCGCTGGTCGTGGGAGGAGAAGTCGGCACGTGGACTCGCTGAATCGAAGGACGGCATGCGCCACTGGCAGAACGTCGTTGCCAACGGCGGAATCCCCGGCCTGGTCGCAGTGGCCGCATTCATCACCGAGGATTGGAACGCATTGTTTCCAGTGTTCGCCTGCGGTGTGGCGGTGGCGGCAGCGGACACGTTCGCCAGCGAGTTCGGCTGCCTCGATGATCGAGTCCGGATGATCACGACCGGTCGGCGCTGTCCCGCGGGAACGAACGGTGGCTGGAGTCCTACCGGTCAGTTCGCCGCACTCATCGGAGCGTTGTCCATCGCCGGCATGTCGGTCGTGCTCGGCTGGTGGCTGCAGGTCGGCAGCATCGAAGGAGGCGCGACCCTGCTGCTGGTGATCACGATCATCGGCTGGCTCGGCTGTCAGATCGACAGCCTGTTCGGTGCCCTGCTCGAGAACCGCGGCCTGATCGGCAAGGGCCATGTGAACATGCTCGCCATCGGTTTCGGCTCACTGTTCGCCTGGCTCATCTTCGCTTCCATCGGCTGGTGAGTCGGAGCGAGACGGTTCCGAGCCGGGCCCTGCTGCATCCGCAGGGGGAATCGCCACTCTCTGCTCGAACAGGGAACGGGTCCCTCCATGCGGTGAGTTTGCCACAGAATCCGTGGCCGGAAGTTCCAGGGCGCTGGACGCGTTCATCGATTCTCCATCAGTGGAGCGGCGTGATCGGGGAACGAACATGACGCCGAGCAACACCACCACGAGCAGACCGAGGAAAGCGAGAACGGCGATCCAGGGGATCTCGAACGCGCCTCGCCCAGAAGTGGTGGGCCCCATGTCCACCTCTCCTTCGATGGTGATGGCGAACGAGCCCGAGACGGAATGGTAGGCCATGTCCGTGATCTGCCAACGGAGCGTATGCTCGCCGATGCTGGCGTTGGTGGTGCGGTCCGCTGCTTGGGCAGCATCGGCCACCTCGACATCATCGAACCACAGTTGCAGAGCGCATTCGCCCGCGAGTTGCTCGACCTCGAAGAGGTTGCGAGGGCTTGAGCTCAATGTGACCGAGGGGGTCTGGCCGACCAGCACGATCGATTCACCCCCAGAGGATATCGCCAGGCTCAGGTCGCTCGGTTCGATTCCGGTTGCCAACGGAGGTTCCTCGGTCGCCCAACCGAACTCCGTCTGCCAGATGAGCAGCAGTTCCGCATCCGGTGGCAGGTCCGCGGGAGTCGGGTCCCACTCGGAACATGCGGTGGCATCCTGAGGTGCCCCGGGAAGCCCCAGTCGATGGATGGACACCTGGTAAGTGAGGCGTTCCTGACGGGAAACCGACCACAGGTCGATGAACACGCCCACATCCGAGTCGATCGTTCCGCCTGAGCCGATGCCCTCGATCGACAGTTGCTGCCAACCACCCGGCGGGCTCACCGTCCAATGAAGTTGTGTATCCGGCCCCACCCACAGATCATCGCCGTGCAGGATACCACCCGTGACCGTGACCTCCAAGGTGGCTGGCGCATCGGTGACCACTCTGACATCTGTCTCGACGCGCGCGCGCGCCCCCGTTTCATCACTGACCTCCGCCATCACCGTGTGGTTGCCCGCCTGCGTGAAGCGCAGGAAGGCCGTCGCTCCCGGCATCGGGAACAGCGGGGAGCCGTCGATGGTCCATTCGAGGCTGAGCTTGTTCCTGTGGCTGATGGTGTCATCGACCTGCACCTGGAACACCGCTTCCTCTCCGAGCGTGACCTCGTTCGTCATCGCCGTCCACACGATGGTCGGTGCCGGGTTGCTGATGTTGACCTGTTCCGCGAGGTCGGTCTGCTGTCCCCATTGGTTGCGTACGGAGAGGTTGAGTGTGACCGGACCCGGATGATTCCAGACGTGGGCTGCGGAACCTTCTGAATTCCAGTCCCTGACCGAGCCGTCTCCCCAGTCGAAGCGGTAGGTGAGTCCGCCCGCGTTCGACGCGTCTGCAACGACATCGATGGTCAGGCTGACCACCTCGTCCATGTCGTATCCGCTGTTCATGGCGACCGAGATCTGCGGAGCCTTGGCCGCCACCTCTACAGGCACGAGGAGCATGTCGGTCAGGCCCTGCTCATCGCGCACTGAAAGCGTCAGGTTGTGCCATCCGGGGTTGGGGAAACTGCGCGTCCATGTCCCGTTGGTGCTCCAGTCGCGGTTCCAGCCGTCGTCCCACTCCCAGCGATACTCCATGCGCGCCATGTCGTATGCTGAATCCAGCGTTCCCGTTGCATCGAAGAGGGTGTTCGCACCCGGCACGATGTCCTCATCGTGGGTGATGTTGGCGACCGGTGGGCGGCCGGTGACGCTGTGCACGGTGGAGAATCTGCGGCCCTCGTCGGTGGCGGGGTCCCATGCGAGCAGGCGGGCTGTGCGCGTCCCCTGGTTGGCGAACGGGAGCGAGACATCGCGGGTCGATGGTTGACCGCTGAATGAGAGGTTACTCCAGTCGACCACACCCTCCATGCCGACATCGACGTGGACCGTCCAATTGTTCGGTGCGCGGATGGTGAATGTGACATCATCTCCCTCCACGCTGGTGCTCGTGTTGACCGAGTAGGTGACGTCGCTCGGATTGATGAGCGGTGTGGGCTGGATGGCCGTGACCTGCTGGTCGGCGCTGATGTTGCGCAGCCAGAGTATCTCACCGGCCGGCCAGCTCACGAGCAGGTCGACCGCAGTCGAGTCGTTACCGAGTCCGAAGTGCACGCGGGCGTCGCTCATCGAGCCGTGCGGGCCCTCGCCGCCGGCGACTTCGCGGTATTGCGTGGATGTGCCGCCTCTCCAGAGTTCGACGTTGGCGCCGATGGCAGGGGCGCCGTCCGCGTCGCGCACGTCGACC
Source organism: Candidatus Poseidoniales archaeon (assembly GCA_022447885.1). GTDB lineage: Archaea > Thermoplasmatota > Poseidoniia > Poseidoniales > Thalassarchaeaceae > JAKUTA01. The sequence continues at coordinate 3,295 of JAKUTA010000154.1, forward strand.
GTGACCCAGTGGTTGGGTGCGCCCGCTGTCGGTCCGTCATTGCGGAAGAGGTGGATGCCGCTGGGCTTGCCCGGGTCGTCGGAGCCGCCGGTGATCAGGTCGAGGTCGCCGTCGTTGTCGTAGTCGACGAACGCGCTGCCGTAGGTGTTGACCACATCGAGGCTCCAGTTGGTAGCCTGGTTGGAGAAGGTGAGGTTGCCGTGGTTGATCCACATCTCAGCGCGGGCGTAGTCGAGGTCGTAGACCTGCGGCAGCCACATGTCAAGGTCGCCGTCGTTGTCGACATCGCCCAGAGCCACTCCCGCGTAGAGCTCGTCCCCCTGGAATGTGCCGGTTCCCCCACGCGGCTTGTAGTCGATCCCCGATGTGGGACGGAAGTCATGCCACTCGATGCCAGCAACCGGGTCGTGGGTGAAGAAGTTCGAGTCGTCGCAGATCAGGCCGCGGATGTCCTGCGAGTCGTAGTAGAGGGGCACGAGGTTGGCGGACACGATCTCCGGGTAGCCGTCGTCGTTCAGGTCACCGAAAGCCGAGCCGATGGTATGCCCCCAGAAGGGTCCCTGGGTGTTGTAGGTCCGCGGGAAACCCTCGCGCACGTTCTCGGGGTTGGCCCCCACCGCTGACAATGCGTCAAGACTGCCGTTGTCGTTCCTGTAGTAGCGGTTCGGGACGATCCTGTAGTTGCCGACATAC
>JAKUTA010000155.1 GCA_022447885.1 Candidatus Poseidoniales archaeon
CCTCTTCATTCCACACGCGCAAGCATCGCGGCAGTTGCTCAAGGATGCCGGACTCGATGCTGCTGTCTAGTGCGGGCCATTCGACCATGCCCGGTCTGCTGACGAGTCCGGGCAGGTGTGCGGAGAGGTCAGGCTCGATCAGCCTCAGGAACTCGCATCCAGCGAGGATCTCGGCGACCACCGCCTCGTTCTCGACCGGGTCGAGTGAGCAGGTCGAGTATACGAGCAGACCTCCCGGTGCGAGCAGCATCGCTCCCTTGCGCAGCAGGTCGATCTGCAGCGTCTGCAGAGAGGGCCCGGATGATGGAGTCCAGTTCGCCCACAGCTCCGGGTTCTTGCGCGTGGTGGCGTTTCCGGTGCAGGGTGTGTCCACGAGCACGCGGTCGAAGCCCGGCAGGGGCGGCCGCGGCAGGCCCCTGCCGTCGTGCTGGGTGGTCACGAGGCTGGTGACACCCGCTCTCTGGGCGTTCGAGACGAGCATGTTCCCTCGGCCCGGATTGGACTCGTTCGCCAGCACCACGCCCTCGTCTGCGATCGCCTCGGCCAGTTGAGTCGCCTTGGAGCCGGGCGCGGCGCACATGTCGAGGACGTGCATCCCGGGACGGCAGTCGAGGAGTTTCACCGGGATCATCGACACCGCCTCCTGCTGGGTGACGCGGCCGGTGGCGTGTAACGCACGCAAGAGCAACTTCGCTCGCTCGTCTTCGCAGCGGCCCTTCGGCCATGGCAGCCTCCAGCCGGCCCCGCCCCCTCCCTCGGGCAGCCACGGGATCGGCTCCCCTCCCATCTCGGTCAGCCGTGCCTCGGTCCACGCCTGGTCGGGTCGCAGCGGATTCACCCTGACGGTCTCCGGAAGGCGAGGGTAAGCAGCCTTGAGCCACGGCTCGGCATCCTCGCGCCAGCTCTGCACCGCTTTCCACAGCAGGGACTCAGCGGGGTCGGGCCAGCGGTCGTCCATCACATACCGCGGTCGCGTCGACTCGACTCAAGGATTGGGGTGCGCCAAACAGATGAGTACGACTGCTCGTGGCCTCACCGATGGCGGTCGGCGGAGGCGATGTCAACAGCGTTCCAGCCCTGTGCCTGACTCTGGTGCTGCTCTGGTCCCTGCTGCAGTGGACCGCTCCGTGGTGGCTGCCTGGGCTTGCGAAGCGTTACCCTGAATCACCCGACCAGATGAGGTGGTTCGACCGAGCGCTCACCTTGGTGCCGGCGCTGTTGCTGATCATCGCCGCCCTCGACCTCAGTCGCGCGCACCTCGCCTACGATCTGACCTATTCGCACGTGGCTGCATATGGGGAGTCTGACCTGCCTTCCTGGAAGCGCTTGCTCGTCACACCGTTCTACTCAGAGGGCTCGCTCTGGTTCTCGGCGGCGGTCGTCTTCTCGGTGGCTCAGGTGTGCTTGGAAGGGAGGAATGGCCGGGGCAGCCTGTTCGACGTGGATGGAGATGGAGCGGGCTCGCGCCAGCAGACGCTGCGCTGGAACGGATGGCTGTGGCCGATCATCCTGCTAGGTTTCATCTCGTCCGATGTGTTCGCCGTTCACTCCGAGCCCCAGACAGTGACCGGTGGGGCAGTGGGCTACTCCGCGGTGTTGTTCACCTGTGCGGGAGCGCTGTTGCTGGCCGTCTGGATCAATGCGCTTGGAAGGTTCTCCCAATCCACCCTCACGGGAGAGGGTGGACAGCGCTCCGTGCTCGTATCGGGTGGGATCGCGTCCGCACTCCTGCTCACCGCCGCTCTCCCGGAGAGGACGGCGGGCATGGATTGGGCTGCTGGTGCCGAGCACATCGCGCTCGGGGTCCCTGGGTTGCTGCTGGTGACCAGCCTGGTCGTCGCATTCATCGGCTACCCTCTGTTCCTGAGTCTCCTGGCGAGGGTGCACGCTGCGCGCGGACAGGCTTCTGGTCGCCGCTTCCTCGGACTGGCGCGCACGTTCGGGCACACACTCGTCTTCTGCTGGTTGTCCGGCACGTTCCTGCTCGAACCCCTACCCTCGGTAAGCGGCTGGCACTCAGCCATTTGGGAGGCGTTCACCCTCCTGCTCCCGCTGGCCTTGTTCGGCCTGCTCGGCACCTTGCTCCCGCTCACTGGACTCGACGCCCGCCAACGCCCTGAGGCGTGGGGATTCAATCTGGGCATGGCACTCTCGCTCCCGTTCCTGACGATGCACGAGCCGCTCACCGCGCTGCTCGCACCCGGCCTGTTCGCCGCCATGACGACCACGCCGTTGCTCGCCACCCACCCCGAGGGGAGAGTCGACCTGCCGCGGCAGACACGCGCCATCGAGTCGGTGGTCATCATCACGACCAGCGTCGCCGCGCTGATCGCACTGCACATGGGTCTCGAATCGACCAAGTGGCTGTTCGCCGGGATCCTGCTGCTGACGTCGCAGGCGCTGTTCGCCCATATGGCCTGTCGCCCGACCCCTGAAGCCAGCGCAGTCGGCGAAGAGGAATGACCTGTCGGAACCGGCGTCTGGCGCAGATTCCAACCTGCAACGGTTATACCACCGACAGCGCGCCTGAGGCTCAGTTGGCTGTTCACAGCCGACAGGATGGGATGCGATGTCAGACAAGCGAGAGCCGGCAGCACGGAAGCAGAACAGGGTCAGTCCGATGGCCCGCGCGAACAGAGAGGCGTTCCGCGCTGCCCGGGAGCGCGCGCAGAAGACGCGCGAGGTGTTCGGCATCAGTCACCAGGTGAGGGATGAACTGCGCACACTGCAGGATCGCGCCCAGGACAGTCAGGTCGGTCAGGGTCCGCTCGTGCCCGTGGTGGCGGAGATGGAGGTCGAAGGCGAGGAGTGGGTCTACCAGTCGGTGGATGAGGACACCCTCGAGGAACTCAGCCACAGGGTCGTGCTCAAGACGAATGCCGGTGAGCGGCGCGAGTTGTTCTGCACGCGCACGCTGGATGAGGCGGTCAGCGCAGCCAGCCGGATAGTCGAGTTCAGTGACGGAGTCGTGCTCATCGAAACTTTCGACCCGTGAGCCGTTTCGACCTGCTGCGCTCGCTTGATAAAGGGGGGACAGGTCGGCCAGTCCGCATGGCGGTCAAGAAGGACAAGAAGAGCAAGGGGCCCAACATCCAGCAGGCCGCTGGGCTCATCCGCTACTTCGACGAGGAGTCCGAGGACGCCTGGCAGATCTCCAAGGGGATGATCTACACCGTCTGCATCGTATTCTCCATCGCAGTCTATCTCGGCAACCAACCCACCCCGGATGACAACCTCTGGATGTGGATGTGGGAGCGCCTCACGGGCTGATCATTCAGACTCGGTGAGGTCGACCAGTGGGACTTCGTCGACCGGTTCGTCATCGACACCAGTGAGCAGGTCATCGGCTTGCACGTCGCTGGTTCCAACAGCCACCTCGTCGGGTGTGATGCGTTCCACTTCATCGGGGAGCTCCTCGTGCTCGAGCACTTGATCGCGCAGGTCCTCTTCGTCGACCTCGACGACATCCGGCAGCAGCAGATCCTCGGCCTCCTGGAATGTCGACCGACGCACCTCGGTCGTGGGGTCAGCCTCGACCATCGCCGCCTCGCAGCGTCCGAGCGCTCTCTCCAGGCCCGCCGCATTGCGGTCGTGCAACGCGCCGCGGGCCGTGTCCAGATGTTCCCCCGCCCGTTTGAGCAGTTCCTCTGCTTCGCCCCGCTCCCATCCGGGGTGGTTGCCCTGCTCGTATTCCTCCATCCTGGCGTGCAGGTTCTCCAACCGATGTGCGTGGGTGTGGATATCCTCGTTCATGTGCTCGTTCGCGTGCGCGATCAACTCCTGCCAGGAGCCTCTGTGCTCATCTTCCCCCGCACCTGTGGCCTTTCTCCAGAAGATTCCCATGCTCGCCTCCCAGGGGTTGCGCCCCAGCGCGGCGGTCAGGTCGAACATCAGCCGACTCCTGCGCTCGAGCGGGCCGGTCAGCACGATCTCGTTGAGGAAGCAGCGGTTGAACAGCCCCCAGCCCCAGTACGAGCG
>JAKUTA010000156.1 GCA_022447885.1 Candidatus Poseidoniales archaeon
AAAGGGTTCCCGTAAAACACCCTTTGACTCGGAATCGTTGAGTCAATGGGCTTTCAGTGGGCCGAGTCAAACGCTACGGATGCACTCAAAATGAGCGCATGGGTCCCTTTGATTCAGAATGGTTTCCAGTTCAGGAGGGATCGGAGAGCCCCGCGGTTCCCTTGAACCAGCGCAGGAAGAGATAGGTGGAGATGAGGTAGGCCACTGCCATGGCGATGAACGGCGTGCGATAGTCGCCGCCCGCCATCAACGACGCACCGAGGTAGGCTCCGAGGGCCGCCAGTCCGCTGGAGAACATGCTGGAGATGCCGACGTAGGTGGCGCGCTCTGACGGCTGCAGTTGCCCCATGCTGAATGATTCCAGCACCGGATTGGACATGTTGAACAGCGTGGTGCGCAGCACCCAGGCGAGCCCAGCGATGGATACCACAGTCTCAGGAGTCGCCAGATCCGGAGCGTAGCCGATCAGCAGGATGAACGGGATGGCAGCGAAGCGGGTCCAGAGGATGGAAGAGACCTCACCCAGCCTGGCCACGACGAACGGAACGAGGAACGCACCGATGGCGAGGAAGAGCGAACCGACTGCGAACACAGTGCCGATCTCATACTCATGCGCATGCACATCTTGCAGGAAGAAGACATTCGCAAGTCGCAGCACGAACCCCGAACCCAGCCCAAGGATGGCGGATATGGCGACGAAGCGGAACACGGTCCGAGGTGTCTTGATGGCCGCGAACATGCCCTTCCGGACTTCTCCTGTGGCCCCATCATCATCCTCTTCGATGTTCGGATTGCGGCGCAGCAGCACCGCGGGGATGAGCGAGATGAACCACCAGCCGATGCCGACGTGCACCGCGAAGCGGTAGGCTTCGACCATCTCCATGCCGTCGCCCACAAGCATGCGCGGCAGGAATCCGGCGACGAGAGCACCGAACATCGCTGCCAGCGTGCGGAATCCCGAGCCGACGCTGAACAGGTGGATGCGTTCCCGCGGTGCGGAGTTCTCAGCCATGAACGGCACCTCGGTCACATGATGCAGCGCGCCGAAGGCGGCGGCGATGGCGGAGAAGGCCAAGATGGTGGTTCCATCCGTGGACATGATGAGGATGACCGCGCACACCGCGCCGCCACCGTCACCGATGATGAAACCCCATTTTCGGTCCAGCTTGTCGGCCAGTCGACCAGCCGGTATCGAGGCGAGCGCTGCCGCGATTCCGAGAACGGCGAGTCTCAAGCCCACGAACTTCAGGTCGAACCCGATCTGCAGCAGGTAGAGGTTGAACAGCACCTCCCAGGCGCCGTGGATGACATCCATCCCGAAGATGTGCAGAAGATACATCCGGGCGTTCCAGCCGAAGCTGCGGATCTTGCCGAAGTAACTCAATTCCGGCTCTGCGTCATCACTCATGGGCTGGCTTCCCTGCATCAGAACGATTGTCCGGTGAGACGCTCATACATATCTGCGTACAGGGCTGCGGTCTTGTCGATGATCTCCTGTGGGAGGGCCTGGATCGGAGGCTCCGGGGTGCCTTCCGCCCTGGCTTTGTAGAGTGCGGCATGGTGTCCGGTGGCGATGTAGTGCTCGCGCACTGATTCCTTGGAGAGTGACACCATCTTCCCCTGTGCATGCAACTCAGCGTCCCACCAGCGGTCCTCGTCGAGGGTGCCGAACGAGTCGACGAGGACAGGCTTGCGGCCGACTCCCAGCGCGAACTCCTTCTTGCCGTCGACATGAATCAGGCCTCGGGCGCCGGCTTCGCGCTCGATGATCGCGTCGACCTGCAGCACCACGTCGAGAATCGCTTGGAACTCGTCCTCTGTGAGATTGGATATCTGCAATGCCTCCTCGCGGTCGAGCAACCTATCATACACCTCGAATTTGGTTGACACCTCGAGATATGGCTCGGGCAGCTTCACCCCTTCCTCGATCTGTGTGCCGGGCTCGAACCCGAACTCCTCGACGCCGACCTTTCCATCGGTGTAGCGTTTGTAGGCCGAGCCCGCGAGATAGTGGCGGCAGATGACCTCGAGCGGGACGAACACGTTCTCCATGTCGCGGGGAATGGCCCCGGGTTCACGAATGACCGTCATCTTGCGGGCGAGGCAGCGGTCGGGCGCGTGCATGTCGATCGTGTGGGTGTCACAGACGCCCTCCTTCTCCACGAGGTCGAACCAGTGACAGGTGGTGCGGTTGAGGCTCTCACCCTTGCGTGGCACGAGGCTCGGGATGATCTGGTCGTAGACGGATATCTGGTCGGTGTAGCGGAACTCGAGGACGTCCGGGTCATCGGTGCTCCAGACCTGCTTCACCTTTCCCGAATAGAGCAGTTCTCCCATGTGAGGTGGGCCCGCGCGAGCCGCCCTTCATTGTTGGGCTGCGCCTTGGTCATCCGTGTGAGCGCAGAAGCACCCCGCAGTCATGTCTGAGGGCGGCTCTCGAAATGGTGACCAGATGGCGGACGATGTCGTTGACTCCTCCGTCGAGCGGCTCGTCAGCGCGGACGACGAAGCGGCCGTTGGTCAGCAGTTGCACCATCTCTGTGAGTTCGTCGCATTCCAGCCAACCGTGGAGGCGGCCGACCGCAGATTGCTCGTAGCGCTCGTGGCCGAGCAGGGCACTGGAGAATCTTCCAGACAGTGCCAGCAGCAGGTCGTCGAGGATCTCGCCATCCTCGACCGGTGAGGTGCACCATTCCAACAGGTAGGAGAGCGGGTTGGCGTCACCCCAGGGGAACCGTCCCAGCCTGTTCCGGCTGAGGTCGCCACCGATGTGGATGGCCCGACCTGACTCCTCTCTGGCCATCAGGGCGGTGAGCATCAGCGTGGCATCATCCCAATCGATTCCCGCTCTGCCAGCGGATGTGTCTGCATCTTGGGACTCGAGGTCTGCGGCGAGATGGGGGTCTCCATCAAGGAGGTCCTTGAAGGCGGAATCATCGCCAGCATCGGCGGATTGGAGTGCTTCCACGAGCGCTGGCGCAAGCCCGTTGCGGATGGGCGTGAACGTGTGGAAGGAGGGAGTCGTGGAGACCATGGATCAACCCCCGCGGTCCTTGCGGCGGCCGCGCAATGAGCGCAGCCGCTTCTCGAACTCATCGAGCACCTCTTCCTCTTCCACGGGAGCATCATCCACCTCGATGAGGCCCTCCTGCATCTCTGAGATGGCTTCCTCGTCCACCTCTTCCACCGGCTCCTGCTCCACGGGTTCCGGTTCCTGCTCGTCACCTTCGAGGTGCATCTCGCCACCGTAGTCGGCGGACTGGCTCCGCTTCACCTTCTTCTCAGGCGCGGGTTGCGTTCCCGCCTTCGCGGCCGGCTTGGTCCGCTGCACTCGCCGCTTCCGCTTTCGCTTCGGTCGTGGCTGGATGAACCCTGCGAGCCACAGGGCGGCGAGCAGCACCACGGCCGCCCCGGTGCCGATCACCCAGTCGTTCGTGAACGCGGTCACGGTCGTTGGTTCGGCCAGCACGAGCGAGGCCGTGTCATCGGAGGGGTCGTCATCGATGTCCCACGGGGGGGCGCAGGCGAGCCGGGCGACGAGTGGTTCGGCGGAATCGATCGGCGGGCGGTCGAGTGTGAGCTTGGGTGCGATCTCCACCGTCATGTTCACCCTGTGGCTGCTGCTCCATTCCCCTTGGGTGAGCGTCAAGGTGCACACGGCGTCGCTGAGCACCTGGTGGTTGCTGCGATGGATGAGCACGCTCACTTCGGTGGCATCATCGCTCTGTTCGAGAGTCAACCCGATGTTCCAGCCGCTCTCCCGCTCGATGATCGTGGTCTCAGCGCGGGTGACCAGCATTCCGGCGCCGTCGAACACGAGCACCTCGATGTCATGCACTCCCGCTGGCGGCTCCCATGCCAGCGCGCTGATGTTGAACGACTGCATCTGGTTGGCGAGCGTCCTCCCGTTCACCTGCTCGATGATCGTGCCATCGGACATGCGCAGCAGCG
>JAKUTA010000157.1 GCA_022447885.1 Candidatus Poseidoniales archaeon
CGAACGACTTCACCTTCGCCATGAACATGACCAACATGAGCAACATCGAAATCGACATCACGCTGCCGCTGACCTCGAACGCCGGCGACCTGACCGGCATGCGAGTGAAACTTGCAGAGGAGTGCGACGGCCGCGATGCTTCGATGTCAGAGACCGGTGGGTCTGCCACGATCCCTGGGGAATGCACCAACGACGGCAGCACCTCTGTGGTGAGCCGGATGGTGGATGCCAACCACCTGCAGGTGACCGTGCTGGCTACCTACGACTACGACCTCTGGCCACTCGGCCAGGACGTGTTCATCGACTTCACCACCGAACCTCCACCCGTGGATGACCCACCCCAGTGGACCACCGATGCGCCCAGTGATGGAGACCTGTTGCCTGTCGCTGATGTTGACACACCGCAGCAGATCGTCAACGAGGATGCCATCCGGGAATGGTTCAGCGATGAGCTGGACCCGGGAATGCTCAGCGTCAGCTGCTCCGGCGCTGACGGCTGGGCGCTGACCGGCGGAGCGGCGAACTCCTGGACGGTCACGCAACAGACCAGCGGGCCGACCACCGTGACCTGTGAGGCGACCGACCTCTCCGACCAGGTCAGCGGACCGCGGACGTTCGCCGTCGCCGTTGCTCTCGACATCTCTGCGGCGGCGACCGAGGTCTCCAGTTCCGCGGTTCTCACAGTCATTTCCAGTACGGAGGCACCGGACGGTATGCTCGTCGACGTCGCTCTCCTGCAAGGCGACTCCGTGGTGTCGTCGTCGGTCACTCTCGACACTGGAACAAGCGGAACTGTGACACTCGATGTGTCCGCGCTCTCTCCGGGACCGATACTCGTCAGGGTGCTCGCATCAGGTGCTGGAATGGCGGACATGTCGCACACCTATGACCTCGGACTGGCGAAGCCGAGCATCCCACCGACGGTGACGATCACCGGCGAGGAGTGGGTCGAAGGGGCGTTCATCCTCAGCGGCAACTTCCACGACGCCGATGGAGAGGATGTGACCTTCACGCTGCGCATCGATGGTGTCGAGCAGGGGCAGGTGAGTGTGACCGACAACACCTGGCGGACCGGTGACATTCCGATGGACCTGCTCATCGAAGGTGTGCACACGGTTGAGGTCCAGGCGTGCGACGAATCGAATGTATGCACCACCGTCACACTGGATGTGGACAACACCTTCCTGTTCCAAGAGGATGACGACCCGATCTCCGCCATGCCAGTCGATGATGGTGGACTGCCGGCGCCGGGTCTCGTTTGGGCACTGTTCGCCCTGCTGAGCGCATCCCTTCTCATGCGCCGACGTGATTGAACGACGCGCGATGGGCCTGACAGGCGCTCCGCGCGGGCGCCCCAACCCTTAGAGGGGAAGCGCTCCGCCGGTCGACCGGCGAGACAGATGGCGTTCCGAGGAAAGGTACTACGGGAGAGCCACGAGGGCGGCCTGCTCGTCAGTTTCGATTGTGAACCTCCTCGACTGTGGGTGCCATTGCAGACGGCCACCGGAATCCATCTCGGACCGGTCGACACCGTCATCGGATCCGTCAAGCGCCCGCTCGTGCACATTCACCCGCTCGTAGACGGCATCGACCCAGAATCAGTGCTGCAGGCCGAGGTGGAGCTCAGGCCACGCGGTGAGCGGGGCGGGCGCCAGCGCAGAGAGCGGCGTCAGGGACATCATGCTCGACGCACCCAACGGCAGGGAGGAGACCGTGGAGGTCGAAGCGGAGACCATCGTGGTGGCCGAGGCGGTGACCGTGGAGGTCGAAGCGGAGACCATCGTGGTCGAGGCAGAGACAGTGGTGGCCGAGGCGGAGACAGTGGTGGCCGAGGCGGAGACCATCGTGGAGGCCGAGGCGGTGACCGTGGAGGTCGAAGCAGTGGCCGTGGTAGTCCAGACGGACGCGAGCAGCGAGGCACTCATCAGCGCAAGGGGCAACGAGGACAGCCGAAGCGGCAACAGGGTCAACGTCGAGGCAAGAGCGCTGGTCACGCGCACAGGCGCAAGGACCCCGGAAACCCGTTCAAGCGGCGCCGTTGACGCGCTCCTGAACGATGGATGCACGCCCGCATGATTGAGAACCAGAAGCCTGTGGCGAGGTCATGGCGGCCCCCGACCCTGAGGACCTCTGGCTCGACCTGATCGATGCCGAGGACAGCGACGACCGCGACGAGCAGCTGCGCCTGGCCAAGAGGATCCTGGAACTCGACGACACCCATGTGGACGCATGGTGGGCGCTCGCCAAACTGGAACTCCCCGCTCAGGGCGCTCCAACTCTGGTGCAGGCGTCACGCTGCCTGCGCGCCTGCAAGCAGGTCATCGAACTCGACATCGACCACCGCGACGCCTGGTGGCGAGGCGGGCAGATCCTCGTGGAGGATCTCGGCATGCTGGAGGAAGCGCTCAACTGGTGGCAGCGGCGCAGAGAGGCCTCACCCTCAGACCCTGAACCGCTGATCGAACAGGTGGCCATCCTCGCCGATATCGGGCTCTACCCCGAAGCCGCCGAGCGCCTCGCACAACTATGGGCGGAAGGGATGGAGTCGATGATGCATTCACAACTGCGGCGGGCGGCTCGGCTGCACTCGATCGTCAAGAAGGCGGCATTGCGGGAGAAGAAGGACATCTTCCAGCCGTGGGACACAGAGCATCAGGGATGGAAGGATGTTGAGTGGTCACGCAACCGCAAGCCGGCGCAGGAGTCGACGCAGTTCCTGATCATCGCCGGGCCGCTGGTGCTCATCGAGGTCACCTACTGGAACAGCATCGATTTCAGGGGGAGCGTCATCTGGCCGATGCTGATGGGATTCCTCCTCGTGCTGCTCACCGTCCTGTTCTGCGTGCGCGCCTCCAAATGGCTCACGTTGAAACTGAACAAGCCTGCCTACAACATGGTGCGGGCGATGGATGTCGAGGTCACCTCGGGCATGGTGTGCATACCCGATGGCTGGCGAGGAATGAAACTCTACCTGGCGTTGGTGAAACTGCGGGCTCCTGCCTGGCAGACTCGCCTGCTGCGCATCATCGACGCGGACGAGAAGCTGCCTGCCAAGTGGCGCCCGAATGTTGGAGACCTGAGCACCGTCGACCTGATCATCTCCGAAGAGGAGTGAGCGGCGCTTCAGGTACCGGCTGAGAAGTCGGCGTGGTACGCCTTCTGCTCCTCGGTCAACTCATCGATCGTGAGCCCCTCGGCGGCCAGTTTGAGCGCCGCCAGTTCACTGTCCTGCTCGCGCGTGATGTCGTAGACTGCGTTAGCGTAGGAAGCACCCTCACGGGCGAGTCGGCAGAGGCTCAGGAACTGGTTGGCGAATGACATGTCCATCACTTCGGAAGGGTGGCCCTCGGCAGCGGCGAGGTTGACGAGCCTTCCGCGGGCGAGCAGGAAGATGCGGCGTCCGTCGGCGAGGGTGAACTCGTCGTTGTCGCTGCGGATCTCCCGCTCTGAGATGGCCAGCGCCTCGAGTTCCGGAATGTTGATCTCACAGTCGTAATGGCCGGTGTTGCAGATGACCGCACCCTCCTTCATCACTGAGAAATGGCGCTCGACGAGCACGTCCTTCATGCCGGTCGCCGTGCAGAACAGGTCGCCCAGAGGTGCCGCTTCGTCCATCGTCATCACGGGGAATCCATCCATGTGCGCCTTGAGTGCAGCCAGCTCATCCACCTCGGTGATGATGACCTTCGACCCCATTCCGCGCGCTCTGTTGGCCAGTCCCCTGCCACAGTGCCCATAGCCAGCGATGACGAACGTCTTTCCTGCCAGCAGGATGGAGGTCGCCCTGAGAATGCCGTCGAGTGTGCTCTGGCCCGTGCCGTGGACGTTGTCGAAGTCCCACTTGGTGACGGCGGCGTTGACGGCGATGACCGGGTAGCGCAACTCTCCGGCTTCCGCCATGGCGCGCAGGCGGTGAACACCTGTGGTGGTCTCCTCGGTTCCGCCGATG
>JAKUTA010000158.1 GCA_022447885.1 Candidatus Poseidoniales archaeon
ACCGGACAGCCCGAGGCAATGTCCAAATTCGACATCCTGTTGCAGGTGACCAACGTGGGTACCGAGGCCGGCGAGTTGTCGCTCGAGGTGTTCATCGTCATCAACGGCAGTCAGCAAGGCAACTTCACCCATGACTGCGGCATCACCTGGCAACCGAATATGCAGGACCTCTGCCGCGTGCCTGTCGATCCGTTCCCGCAGCCGCTCAACGGTGTCATCTTCGCGATCTACGACTCCGATGGCAACCTGCTCAGTGAGTCAGAACAGTTCCACGTCCGCGCCGCTGGAAGCAGCGGCGCAGGCGGCATGGATCTGTGGGTGATCGGGGGGATAGCCGCCGGTGTGCTCATCCTCATCGCGCTGGTGGTGGTCGTGCTGATGGTGCTCGGACGGCGCCGCGAGGAAGACGACGATTTCTTCCTGGAGGACGAGGACTACCTGCCTCCTGGTGAAGCCGTGGAGCCGATCGGCCGCGGTCCTCCGGGCTACCAACCCCGCGAGGCGGTGGGATACGAAGATGTCAGGTCCACTCCACCTGGATTTGGTGGCGGTGGTCCTCCGGTCAGCGGTCCACCGAGCCAGAGCCTGGAGATGCAGCAGGCGCTCGATGAGTTCTCGTTCTGGGACGAGGCGACCATCCAGGGTTACTTCGATCAGGGCTGGGACATCAATCAACTGCGCGACTGGGTGCGGGAGAACCATTGACCCAGCGGGTCAGGTGCACATTGCGGGCAGAGGCCCGGACAGGAGGCATGAGTGTGGACGGGTGGCGCGAACTCGACCTCGCCAACCCCACCGAGGAGCACGGCATGTTGCGCCAGATGGTGCGTGATTTCGTGGCAGCCGAAGTCGAGCCGCAAGCGCTCGAGCATGACCGGGAAGAGAAGTTCAACCTCGAACTGTTCCGGAAACTCGGCGACCTCGGACTGCTCGGCATCACCGTGCCAGAGGAGTACGGCGGAGCCGGGATGGATGCTGTTGCGGCTGCCATAGTCAACGAGGAGTTGTCGTACTCCGACCCTGGATTATGCCTCGCATACCTCGCCCACAGCATGCTGTTCGCCAACAACCTCGCCCGCAATGGTTCCGAGGAGCAGAAGCAGCGAGTGCTGCCCAAGGTGTGCAGCGGGGAATGGATCGGGGCGATGGCGATGTCCGAACCGGATATCGGCACGGATGTCCTCGGCATGTCGACCTCGGCTGTGAAGGATGGAGATCACTGGGTCATCAACGGCCGCAAGATGTGGATCACCAACGGTTGCATCGATGACGAGAGGACTCCATGCGATGTCGTCTGGACCTATGCCTGCACCGGTACTGACGAGCGGGGAAGAACGGAGATCTCGACCTTCCTCGTGGAGCGGGAACACCCTGGATTCTCGGTCGGTCAGAAGATCATGGACAAGACAGGCATGCGTGCATCGAACACCGCCGAGTTGGTGTACGACGACTGCCGCGTGCCCGCCTCCTCTCTTGTGGGCGAGCCGGGTTCATCGATGCTGCACATGATGCGCAACCTCGAACTCGAGCGCTTGACGCTGGCTGCCCAGAGCCTCGGCATCGCCCGGCGCTGTCTGGTCGAGATGAATCGCTACGCCAGCGAGCGCGAGGCGTTCGGAAGCAAGATCCGCGACTTCGGCCAGATCCAGAGATACATCGGTGACTCGTATGCAGAGTGGCGAGCGATGCAGTCCTACATCTACGACACCGCCCGTAAGATCGACCTCGACCGCGCCGGCAACCGCTTGGATTCCGATGGGGTCAAGCTGCTCGCCTCCCCGTTGGCGAAGGGGATCGCAGACCGAGCGATGCAGGTGATGGGTGGCTACGGGTATGTCGGAGAGTATGTCGTCGAGAGGCTGTGGCGGGACGCCAAACTGCTGGAGATCGGAGGTGGGACCTTGGAGAGCCACCAGAAGAACATCACCCGCGACCTCGACAAGAATGCGGATGCGCTCCGCTGAGCCGGAGGTGCCGACGTGCACGAGTGGACCTGGCGCGACTGGAACGACCCTGATGGTGGCGTCATCCGCCTGTGGGGGACGGTAGCCACCGTCATCCTCCCTCGGGCGCTGCGCCCGCGTGATGACTGGGACGGAGTGGCATTCCTGTTGACCTACGAAGAGGTCGAGGTTTGGGATGAAGAGGATGTGATGGAGAAGCGCAGCCGTGGCGCTCTGACAAAGTTGGCTATCGAGGGGGGCGGCGATTTCGCTCGCATGCTCGAGCGTATGCTGCAACTCGACCTGCTCAAGGCGGGGCGCTTCCCCGATCCCGAACCCCGCCGCCTGTTCAACCTGGCCGAGAAAGGTGAGTTGCCCTTCTACTTCGTCGAGCCCGACACAACTGATGACGAGTGGGTGGAATATCTCGAGGCGACCGCCGATGAGGCCGCTCGATTGTCGCGGATGCCCGGTCACTTGTTCGCGCGCAGGAGTTGGCGAAAGGCACTGAAGGAGGCGCTGAAGGGATCTTCACCGCCGAAGGGAGTCGCTGCGGAGGAGGCGGACCAGCTGGCCTACGCCGCCGCCCTCTCAACCGCTTGGTGGCGACGCTCAGAGACGATGTTCAACCCCGATCTGCGCCGCCGCCGCGATCTGCGTCTGGCGGCAAGATTGCGCGGTTCACTGGCATCATTGCGGGATACTGGCGTCAGTTCGCCGGTGCTGATGGTTCCACTGGCTCAGGCTTGGACGAGCGACTTGCTCGCAATCCTCAAGGAGGAGCCGGACCCAGAGCCCTTCGCAGCATCGGGAGCGGAGGATGACTGATGGCACGCAGGGAGGCGGTGAACGTCCGCGTCGTCAACAGGCTGGTACGCTACACAGCCCCCGAGCCGATCGATGGCGACGAGGTCGTATCGCAGCTCGGAGGGAAGAAGTCCGGGAAGTCGGTCATCCTGGCACTCAAGTCACCGCGAGCGACCCTGCTCATCGATGAGAAGGGCAGGCTCGTCGTGCACGGGACCTCGCACCCGGAGGTCTCGCGAGCCGCCGCCAAGGAACTGCTGCTCAGATTGGGTCAATCAGATTCCGGACTGACCACGGAGCGTGGCCCGCTCGTCGTCTCGTTCGGTTATGGCCAGCCGCTGCGCACCGACCGCATCCAGGAGTTCGTGCCCGAGGCGAAGGTGGACGCGCGGCTGGAGTGCATCCGTATCGTCGATGAGCAGTACGACATGGAACTGCTGTTCTTCAGCAACGGCGGGGGGGTTGCACTCGGCGCTCGGTCTGAGAACATGGTCAGTCTGGCGGCCTCGCACTGGGGTACGCGCTTCGATGCCGAACGACTGTTCGTGGAGGTGCTCGTGAGAACTGACCGAGAGCCGGAGGCGGATGATGCCGAACCTGCGGACGGGGACGACGAGGACCAGGAACAGCCCCTCGACCTCGAGGATTCGTGAGGTGACGGCGTGTCCCTCGTTAACGGCCGCTGGGAAGGGCCTGTGCTCGACAATCACTTCCACCTCGACAGGGGGAACCGGTTCACCGACGCCGCGCTCGACTTCCAACGTGCTGGAGGAACCCACCTCGTGCTGGTGCACAAGCCCGGAGCCACCCCACCCGTGGACATCGCAGGTTACCGCGCCGCCTACTCCGACACTCTCGACATGGCAGAAACCGTGCGCCGTGACCTCGGACTCCACGTCCGCGTCGTGCTCGGGCCGCATCCGGCGGTGTGGGCGCATCAGATCGCCGACCTCGATGTCGAGAGGGCGAGTGAGTTGCACTTGGAGGCGGTCGAACTCGCGATAACCCATTGTGAGGAAGGAGATGCGGTCGGCGTGGGCGAGGTCGGACGACCCCACTGGGAGGTCGATGAGGTCATCTGGAGCGCGGCGAATGACCTGTTCTTGGAGGTGCTATCGATGTGCTCCAAGGCGGGCGTCCCGGTGCAATTGCACCTCGAGGGAGACGGTGAGCCAACCTACTCCGACGT
>JAKUTA010000159.1 GCA_022447885.1 Candidatus Poseidoniales archaeon
TCGGCAAGACGAGACGACTGTTCAGCCTCGATTCTCTCCGTCTGCAATCCCTCCTCTGAGGAAAGTTGCGCCTCCATCTCCTGCTTGAGGGACTCTTCCAGATCCGTGATCTGTCTCTGCATCTGCTGGTTGGCCTCGATCTCCATCCGCTCCGAGAGGAACGCACGGCGACGCTGGAACTCGTCATCCATTTCTTCGGAAAGCTGCTCGACCAACTGCTGGCGTCGAGTCTGCAGTCGACGTTCGCGCTCGACGGTGAGTTGATCCTGAAGACTCGATTCCTCCCGCTCGAGCCGCATCTCCAGTTCATCGCGAAGGATCTCCTCCTCGCGGGCGAGCGCGGCCGCCTCCAACTCGGACAGTTCCGACTCCATCTCGCTGCGCATCTCAGATTCAAGTTGGCTGAGTGTTTCGTCATGCTCCATCTGCAGAGCCCTGGTCAGTGCTCCCTTGGCTCCTGAGAGCCGCTCTGCCTGGTCCTTCAGCCGCAGACGACGCTCCCTGCTCACGCGCGAGCGCACATCCTCCTCGCCGCGCAGGTTGGACTGGATGCGCACTGATTCGGATGATGAAGGAGCACCTGGACGGGTGAGCCGAGCGCGGATATCTGCGAGTGAATCTGTTTCTGTCAGGGTCCCATCCCCTGAGAGGCTTCAACCTCTCTAGTTGAGCAGTGGTCGAATCTTCTGATATAACATAAGCAGGTGCTGACCTCGCTGATTATGCGACTATGCGACCATCTGCCATACGCCCGCGTGAGATGAGTCCGCCATCTCGTCTCAGAAGGTGACACGAAACTCCTCCTCACACGCTGGGCAGGTCAACTCCCTGCTTCCGGGCCGAGGTCGGATGCGCAGCCTGCGCTCACATGCCGGGCAAGCCAGTTCGACCTTGACGGCCTTCGCGGTGATGTTGATCTCGTTGTCACACGAGCTGCAGCGGATGCGCACCGGGCGCTCCTCGACGCCAGCGATGAGCACCTTCGAACAAGAGGGGCAAGCGAGTTTCTCCTCGCGCCACTGGCGACGGGTGGCTGGGTGATCGACGCGGACCTTCGAGCCGCACAGAACGCAGTCGATCTCTCCGAGGCCGAAGGGCAGCATTCCGTCGCAATGAGGACAATTGAGCACAGGAGGTGCAACGTTCGACTCCACCTGAAGCGGGCCTTCATCGTTGCCCATCGACACACTTCCGACCTGCTCATGACCTCTTGCGTGGCTGCCCGATCAACAGCAGACCCGACGGGGTGAACGTGAACGGCAGGTCGAGGTCCAATCCCCATTCAGCGGCGGCGGCCTCGACCAGTTTCTTGGCTGCGATGGCATCTCTTGCCGAGCTGGGGACGGCGACCCAATGCGTGTCTGCACCTGCGCGGATGAGTTCGGCGATCTCATCGGGCAGGACAGAGAGGTCGGCGGTGGGGGCGGCAGAGGCATCATCATCGCCTGGCATCTCGACCGGTCCGGTCAATCTCCACCAGCGAGCGCGGCCTTGGTCGCGGTGGTTCTCGACGACGCCGGCCTTCTCGAGTTGCTGCAGGTGGTGATACAGATGATAGCGCGTCACGCCTGTGGATTCCTGCAACTGCACTGTCGACATCTCCGCGACGCCGTTCAGTGACGACACCAACGCTGCTCGGGTGGGGTGAGCGAGCGCAACACGGAGCGGGTCGCCGCGTACCTTGCTCATCCGTCCTTGCCTCCGGGTAGCAATCACTCGCTCTCCGCTATAATACGAGCGCACCGCACCATCGGTCAACGGATCGAGGCGAGCCTCTGGTGCCAGAGTTTCCCGAATGCCTCGCGCACGTCGCTCCAGAGGCTGACGAACAATCCACCCAGCATCCCCAGTCGACTCATGCCGGCGTCGGCCAGCCAGATGCCGTTGAGCAGCACCAGCAGGGCGCTCGCCTCGTGGACGAACACCCCCAGCGCGAGGCTCGCGTGCCATCCGTCGAGCACCGATACGACCAACGTGACTGTGACGAGGAAGGAGAGCAGGATGTTCGCCAGCACGATCATGCGTGTGCGTCGAGAGAGACGAATGAGACTGGACAACTGCCTCGGGTCTTCGCTGGGAATGAGCACATCAGCCGCATCCAGGTTGACCTGTTCACCGCTGCCCACGGCCACACCGACATCCGCTGCTGCCAGCGCGGCGGCGTCGTTGAATCCGTCCCCAGCCATCAGCGTGCGACGGGCGCGGCTGCGCCGCTGCACCCAGATCGCCTTGCCTTCAGGGGAAATCTCGCCGCGGCAGGAATCCGCCGCGATCCCGAGCCGCTCTCCCAGAGCCTCGACGGCTGACTGTGAATCTCCAGACAGCAGTTCGACGGCGATGCCCTGCCGCCTGAGTTCATCGACCATCTCACCAGCGCCCTCGCGCAGGTCGTCATGCTCGAAGACGAACAGCGCGATCGCAGCGTCATCTTCGGTGAGCAGGGACATGCCGCGCCCGGCGACGTGCGCCTCCAGCACGGCCGCCTTCAGGAGTTCTGGAACCTCGATGCCCAGCGAGTCGATCCAGTCTTCGCGGCCGAAGCGGACCTGCTTCGCTTTCAGCCGTCCGCTGACACCCGCCTGCTCGTCAGATATCCCTGTAACCTTCATCGGCTTCAGCGACTCCTCGGCCGCCCGTTGGCGCACGGTGGCGGCGTAGGCGTGGTTGCTGCGCTCCTCGATGCCCGCGGCGAGCCGCAGGATGCGCTCACGCCGCTGGCCTGGAGCGGAAACGACCTCGACCAGTCTAGGCTCGCCGCGAGTCAGCGTGCCGGTCTTGTCGAGCAATGCCAGGTCGATGCGAGCGACCCGCTCGAGCACATCTCCTCCACGCGCCACCAGCCCGTTGTGGGCGGCATTGGTGAGCGCCATCGCGTGCGGAACCGGGGCGGCGAGCAGCAGCGCGCATGGACAGGCAACAACCCAGAGCAGCAGCATCACCATCACGTTGCCCATGAGAAGAGCGGCGAGTGCTCCACCGACGAGCACGATTGGAACCCAGACGAGCGTGAACAGTTCGACTGCTCCCTGCAGTCGCGGAGCGGTGTCACGGAAGGTGTGCACCTTGTCGATCAACCCAGACAAGCGAGTCTGGTCACCGACTGCGCTGGTGCGCAGCACGATCGGACCACGACGGAGCACCAGGCCCGCCTCGATCTCGTCACCCAAGGTCACTCGCACCGGGACGCTCTCGCCCGTGAGCGGGGCGCGGTCGAGGCTGCCGACGCCCTCTACGATCTCGCCATCGACGGGTACCAGTTCACCGCTGCGCACCTCCACCAGGTCACCCACCTGCACCAGTTCTATGGGAACCTCGTCCGACCCGTGTGCCGTCGCAGCGGGTGCAGTCATGGACAGGGATGTCCCGGATGGGGGAGAAGAGATGGATGTGATCGACGATTTCCTGCCTTTGGGTGAAGGCAGCACTCGAGCGAGTCTGGGAAGACGGTCGAGTCCACCCTGCATCGCTCTGCGCGCCTGCACGAGCGCGGAGGACTCCAAGTGACCGCTGAGCGCTTCGAGCAGCACGACGGTAAGCGCCTCCGGCCAGTGTCCCAGCACCGCCGCGCCGATCACCGCTAGGCTCGTCAGCACCTGGAATCCAAGTACCATGTTACGCAGGCTGGCGACCGCCTCGAGGAACATGCGCCAGCCTCCGAGCACCACTCCGAGAACCCCCACCGTGGTCACCAGCAGGGCCGGCGCGCCGCTGAACTGCAGGAACAGCACGAGCAGCAACAGCGGAACCGTGATCGCAGCTCCCAGAAGCCGCAGTTGGTCGCTCTCCAGCCGATCGGGCTGGATCTCGACAAGGATGGGTGATCTGCCTGTCATCCGTTCCAGCGCCTGCTCCATCTCAGCGTGCATCTCTGCTGACAATTCGGCATGCTGGAGCAGCAGACGCTCGCCCTCGAAGCGCACGTGCAGCACTCCGGGA
>JAKUTA010000016.1 GCA_022447885.1 Candidatus Poseidoniales archaeon
GAGGACGTTCACCTTCACGTTCACCACCCCTGGCGCATACGAATACCGATGCACGCTGCATTCCCAGATGACCGGCACCGTGACCGTTGAACATCCTCCTGCGCTGCGCGTGAGGGAGTCTGAGACCACCTTCACATGGCAGCCAGAGGCAGGAGAGGGACAACCGACGAACGTGAGCGTGATCGGCGAATGGGATTGGGCCACACACGCCGACTTGACCTTCGATGCGGGTAGCGGGTCGTGGTCGACGAGCATGAGCCTGCAGCCGGGGATGTACTGCTACAAGTTCGTCATCGGGGAGAACGACTACCGTTTCGATGCCAACAACCCCTACCGCGGCTTCTGTGGAGCGTTCGAGAACTCCATAGTGCGCATCGATGACACGAGCAACCCGGCGCTGAGCCTCGCCTCTTCTGCCTCCGGCGACGGCTTCACCGCCCGAATCCTGTTCTGGGCGGGAGACAGCGGTTCGCCGCCCGACACGTTCACCACCACGCTGACGCACGACTTCATCGAATCCACCGTCAATGGAATCTGGAATCCGGACGATTGGTCGCTGACCTTCTTCCTCGACTCGCTCTCGCCCGGAAAATACACGCTGCGCGCCACCGCCACCGATGAGGATGGAGGGTTCTCAGAAGAGTTGCTGGTCCCGTTCTGGGTGGGTGAGCAGGCCGACTTCATCTGGGAGGATGCGCTCATCTACATGCTGATGACTGACCGCTTCGTCAATGGGGACACCTCCAACGACCCAGCCAGCACCAACGCTTCCCAAGGGGCTGACTGGCAGGGGGGGGACTTCGCCGGCGTCACCCAGATGATCCAGTCGGGTTACTTCGACGACCTGGGCGTGAACGCGCTCTGGCTGACGCCGTTCAACTCCGCCGCCAACGGCACCGAACTCGCCGGCGACGGGCAGCATCGGGTGTCGGCCTACCACGGCTACTGGCCGGTGGAGCCGCGGGCGGTGGATTCGCGGCTCGGCACGGATGCCGAGTTGGAGGCGCTTGTGTCAGCGGCGCACTCTCATGGGATTCGGGTGATGATGGACTATGTGGTCAACCACGTCCACGAGGACCACCCCTACTCCAGCGACCATCCGGACTGGTTCACTCAGGGATGCCTGTGCGGTAGCGAGGACTGCGACTGGACCGAGCATCGGCTCGACTGCCTGTTCCGCAGCTACATGCCGGACCTCGATTGGAAGAACCGCGACGCCTCGGAGCAGATGATCGCTGACGGCCTCTGGTGGCTGGAACGGTTCGACCTCGATGGCGCGCGTATCGACGCCGTCAAGCACGTTGACGACCTCGCTGTCTACAACTTCGCCACACGGGTCGAGGAGCGCTTCGAGACCGGTGGTGTGGATTACTATCTGAAGGGCGAGACGGCGATGGGCTGGACAGGTCACGACCTGGCCGCCAATCAGGGTGAGTACGACATGATCAACCGCTACATGGAGGGGCACGGCCTTGACGGACAGGCTGACTTCGTGCTCTATCACGCAGTCGTGGACAACGTGTTCACCTCCGGAGCGATGGACTACCAGCATCTCGACTACTGGACCGCCCGCAGTCAGGACCAGTATGTGGACGGAGCGACGATGGTGCCGTTCGTCGGCAGCCACGACTCCTCACGCTTCATGTCGCGGGCAGACCCCGGAACGGCGGACGAGGGGAACAAGTGGGTCGAGGACGGCCTTCCGGGCCAGCCTGGCACGGACGACCCCTACACGGCGGCGCTGCAGGCGTTCGCCTGGCTGCTCACCACTCCCGGAGCCCCGATGGTCTACATGGGCGACGAATACGGCGAGTACGGCGGGGCCGACCCGGACAATCGCCACATGCTGAGGGATTCCAGCGGATGGAACGAGCAGGAGGCCGCTCTGCACGAGAACATCTCGCTGCTGGGTTCGATCCGAGCGGAACAGGAGCCGCTGCGCCGCGGCACCTACACTTCGCTGCACAACGCGAGCGACACGCTCGCGTACGCCATGCAGACCGTCGACGATGCCGCCGTGGTCATCCTCAACCGTGGACCGGCCACGCAGGTCGTCTTCGACCTCTCGGGAGTGGCTGGAGATTGGAGCAACCCCGACAACGACCTTGTGGCGAACAGGAGCATGTCCGTGGACGCCAGCGGAGCCGCCACGGTCAGCATGGAGGCCGACAGCGTCGCCATCTTCTCATCGGTGAGTGACGACCAGACCGAACCCCCGACACCTGAGGAGCCCCATCTGGTCGACATCCTGGTCATCTATCCACAGTCGGCGGACGTTCAGTTGGAGGTGCCTATCTCGGCGGACATGATGTTCGGTGAGACAACCATGGGTGGATTCCTCGACGCCCACTTCGAAGTGGTGTCAGGGATCTTTGCTAACAGTGGGATTCCCGCAGTCTTCAACATCTCAGGACACGAGCAGATCAACTTCTCTCATATCGATGATGACTGGAAGGACAAATTGTCGTCAGTGATGATGAACAGCGGCCTGGGTCTCAGTTGGCACGAGCCCTACCTCGAGGAGATCGAGGCACTGCGCTCCGATGTCGAGGCGGACATCGTCATCTACTGGCGCCAGAGCGGCGACGGCGGTCCTGGTTCCAGCGGCGCGGCTGTGATTCCAGCCACGGAAGGAGAGGCTTACATCCAACTGAACTTCGCAGGAATGAACCCGCGCACCGTCGCCCATGAGATCGGACACCTGTTCGGTGGCAGACATGAGGTGGGAATGCAGGGCGCCACATACATCTCGCTCGACGGAGGTGATGCGCAGTTGCGTGAGTACCGGACCATCATGACCAGTCGCGAGTCCCTCGGACTTGGAAATGCGATGTACGTCCGGCAATTCTCGGACAAGAATGTCACCGTCCACGGCAATGTTCCCTGCAGCACCAGCTCGGGAAGCATGCGGACATGCACCTTCATCGATGAGACATCATTGGGCAACTCCACCTCTGACAACCTGCCGATCATGATCCAGATGGCGCCGATCATCGCCGGCTTCCGCCCGACAGGCTCGGGACCAGAACCTGTCTGGGGATGCACGGATTCCGCCGCCGAGCACCACGACCCGGCAGCACCCCACGACGACGGCTCGTGCACATATCCCCCTCCAGTACCGGGATGCACCGACCCCGAAGCGGAGAATTTCAACTCTGAAGCCACCGAAGATGACGGTTCGTGCACCTTCCCCCCAGACCCTCCTGACCCTGGTCCCGGGAACGGTACCGACAACCAGACGGGCAACCAGACGGGCAACCTGACCGGCAACCAGACCGGCAACCTGACGGGCAACCAGACCGGTAACCTGACCACCAAACCGGATTCCGTGGGCGAGGACGACGGAACCGCTGGCAACGAGTCGGCCGACGATGCCGGTGACGCCCAAGGGTCAGGGGGAATCGATGCGTCCGTCATCCGCTGGGCTCTGGCGGCTGCGGCGATCGTGGCGGTGTTGGCCTTCGTCCTGATGACGCTCAGTCGTCGCGACTGAAGTCGTCGTAGAAGCGGCGGTAGTCACTGAGCATGCGCGCGCCTGAGAATCGTGCGCTGGTGACGATCGCCGCACGCATCAGGTGAGCCCAGCGCTGCGGCCCTTCCTCCCATGCAGGCAGGACTTCGTGCTCGAGAACCTCGTAGAGGGCGTTGGCATCCCGTGCGTCGTCCCGGTCGTCCTCTCCCTCGCCGATGGCCCATCCATTGACGCCATGCTCGCACGCCTCGGGCCACCAACCGTCGAGAATCGAGAGGTTCGGCACCCCGTTGAGGGCCGCCTTCATGCCGCTGGTTCCGGAAGCCTCCATTGGGCGCACGGGGTTGTTCAGCCAGATGTCCACACCGCTGGTCATCGCCAGACCGGTCGCCATCGAGTAATCCTCGAGGAAGGCGACCGGAATGTCATCCTGCAACTGCCCTGCGCCGGCGAAGATGTCGCGGATCAGTTGCTTGCCGCCCTCGTCGCGCGGGTGCGCCTTGCCGGCGAACACGAACTGGATGCGGCCGGCGCCCAGCGCCCGCAGCCGCTCGAGGTCGCGGAACACCAGATTGGCCCGCTTGTAGGTGGCGAAGCGGCGGGCGAAGCCGATGGTGAGCCTGCTTTCGTCGAACTCCACCCCGGTGCTGGCATGCACCAGGTCGCGCAGCACCGCCCGCGCCCCTGAGCGAGCGGTGAGCAGCGCCTCGTCGGGGATCTTGCCTGCGTGTGCCAGGACAGTGGGGTCGGAGCGCCAGTTGGGGAGGTGTTCGTCGTATACTCCAGCCAGTGATGGTGAGGTCCAGGTCAGGTGGTGGACCCCGTTGGTGATCGATTCGATGTGCACACCCTCGAACATCCCTGAGGCCACCCACGCGTTGAGGTTGGATACAGCATTGACCCGTCCGGCGAGAGCGATTCCGAGATGACTCATCGAGCAGGTCTCATCGTCGCCTGTGAGCGCCTGCGCATCAGCAGGCAGCAGGCCATCGAGGACCGATGCGACATCGGACCAAGCGAAGCGGTCGTGACCCGCAGGGACCGGAGTATGCGTGGTGAACAGGAAACTCCGAGAGAGTTCGTCACGTGACCAACCCTGTGACAGCATCTCCAGAGCGGCGAATGTGCAGTGCCCCTCGTTGAGGTGGATCCCCTGGAACGGGGAGTGACCGAGCAGCTTGAGCGCGCGGATGCCCCCCACCCCGAGCAGGAACTCCTGTCGCAGCCGGGCCGCATCATCTCCACCGTAGAGTCGGTTCCCGAGCGCGGCGTGCTCGCGGACGTTGTCTGGGTGCCGCGTGTCGAGGAAGTAGACCGGGACGACGTGTCCACCGACCCCCCTGACCTCTGCGAGCCAGATGCGCGAGTGCAGCGTGGAGCCGTCCAGGGGAAGTGCCAACTCGACTCCGGTATCGGACAGATGCGCGGCGGGATCCATCTCTGGATAGGTCTCCGACTGATTACCGGAGGCATCGAGATGTTGCCGCCCGTACCCTTGTCTATAGAGGAGGGTGACGGCCACCAGGTCGATTCCGGCATCTGCGGCCGACTTGACATGGTCTCCCGCGAGAATCCCCAAGCCGCCGGAGTAGGTGTGCAGGTCGGACCACAGCCCGATCTCGGCACTCAGGTATGCCACGGCCATACGCTGCGCTCCAAGCCCGCGGCCATATTCATACTGCCTGCACATCGCTGACCAGTCGGCGCAGCGCCACTTCCGACCGAGGTGTTCTCGCTCATGAGCGTCCGCTGAGCCTGACAGCTTCGCCGAACCAGTTCCAGTCGTCCTTGTCCAGGTCATCCAAATCCGGAGACTTGTCTGTATGCCGTCCCGATGGGAGGGTGAACTCGAATCGCCATTTCCAGTTCCCCTCCTGGGTGCCCGGGGTGTTCATGCGCGCATGTGAGCCCAGCCCCATCACGTCTTGGAGTGGTATGATCGCCAGTTCGGCTGGTGATTCGAGTGCTGTGGTGATCATCTCCCTGACCGGCTTCTTCCCCCACCCCACCGTGGTGTCATTGTCGTGGGTTCCGGTGTAGACCACCATGTCCTCCGTGTGGTTCTCAGGATTGTGCGGGTTGTCAGCATCATCATTGGCGAACTGCAGCACGGCCATTCCCGGCAGGCCATGTTTCCTCCTCATCTCGACCACCGAATCGGGGATGATGCCGAGATCCTCCGCCACGAGCCTTCCTTTGGGTGACGCCTCCAGAATCGCCTCGAGCAACTCATCACCCGGCCCTTGCACCCATTCGCCGTGCTCCGCAGTGGGGTGATGGGCGGGAATCGCCCATGCGGAATCGATGGCGCGGAAGTGGTCTATTCTAACCATGTCGAACAGTTCGAACATGCGTTTCATTCGACTCTTCCACCAGGCGAAGCCTTCTGCACGATGTGCATCCCAGTCGTAGTGCACAGTCCCCCAGCGCTGCCCTTCCTTCGAGAAGTAGTCGGGGGGAACGCCCGCGACGACGGCCGGAGCGCCGCTCTCCTCGAGCAGGAACAGGTGCTGGTTCGCCCAGACGTCGGCAGAATCGTGAGCTAGGAAGAACGGCATGTCCCCGAACAGTTGCACATCTCTGAGGCGGGCGTGGGCGCGCAGAACATCCCAGTCGAGTTTGAACTCGAACTGCCTCCTCATTCTCCCGTAGTAGGGCATTTGGACCAACCCATCCTTGATGACCTCCTTCAGTGCCTCTGGTTCTCGGTACCTCAATTTCTCAGGCCACTCGGTCCACGGCCTTCCCTCGAAGAGCTCCTTGAGGACTTCGTACAGCGCCCAGTCCTCAACCCAGTGGGAGTTTTCCTCTACCCATTCATCTACTGCTGAGTTAAGCAGTTGGCGGGACATGTGTGGATCATTCAGCGCGGTGCAACCAGCGAAGGCGGACGTCGCCGCGTATGGAGAATCGTATTCGTCAGGTGGATTGACCGACAGCATCTGCCAGACCCTGATATCGTAACCGGCCAACATATCGACGAACTCACGTGCATATCCTCCCAGTGTGCCGTTCCACGGCGCGCCCGGCAGCGAGGTGATGTGGCACAGGACGCCCGCTCGTCGCATGCACGGCCTTGGCCGTGACTTGCATAATGCTTTGATGCACGAAGGATTCCCGAAAACGATGCAGCGCCGGGCGCTCTTCGTCGTCTTGCTCTTCCTTCTGACTCCGCTGCTCGGACTTGTCGTAGCCATGACGCCCGACGATGTCACCATCGACGGCAGCGTCGCCGAGTGGGATGCGGACACCCTGATGGCAACCGACGCCAACTCGGTCAGTTTCAGGCTCACATGGAATGACACCCATCTGGCATTGGCCTGGGAGGGCACCGACTGGTCCTCACCAAGCGAAGGCGCCGACCTGTTCGTCTACCTCAACACGAGCGAGGGCGGCTCTCCGCTCTCCAAGCAGTGGAGCTTGTCGCATGTCCTGCCGTTCGCAGCCGACCACGCCTTCGTGCTCGAAGATTCGTCCTACTCCTCGTTGCAGAGTTACAACGGCTCTGGCTGGGCTGATGGTGAGCAGAGTGGGATCAGCACCTTCGTCGGCTGGGCGGACAACAAGGTGACCGAGATCTCCATCCCATGGTCGAACCTCGGTTCTCCAACCTCTCTCGATATCCTCGCATGGGCGCAATGGCAGGATGAGGGGCATGTCTGGACCTCCTTCCCGCTCGAGAACCCTGCGAGTTCCAACGGCGCTGAGACCTTCACCCACGCATGGCACATCGCCGACCGCACTCAACCCACGGACCCGAGTTCCCTCCCCGCGGAGGAGGCCAGCGGAGAGATGGAGAAGTTGGACGATGCACTGAATCTGGCGATCGTCTTCCATCAACATCAGCCGTATTACAAGAACAAATTGACCGGCATGTACGAGATGCCGTGGGTGCGCGTTCACGCCATGGCGGAATACGTCGATTCGCCCGGCATCCTCGCCGGCACCAACACCAAGGTGACCTACAATCTGGTGCCTTCTCTCATCGAGCAGTTGGTCGATTACAACCGAAATGAGACGCTGGATGTGCACACCGACATCGCCAAGCGACCCTGGGTGGAGGGTGGCTATCCCAACGCCACCGCGCTCGAACTGCACACCATGCAGTTCCAGTCGTTCTGGAACTCTGGATGGATCTACAACGTCACCGTTGACGACCCCAAGTTGTCGTGGCTCTATCCCAGCAGCGCGCGCTATTCCGAGATCTACGGCATGACGCGGCACAACCTGAAGCCGGCGACCATCATGGACGACGACCTGCTCGCCGCGCAGGACTTCCTCGATCTGCAGGTGCTGTGGTACCTCTACCAGTTCAGCCCCGACTATGTTCTCGGGAACTACAATGCGAGCCATCGCGATGACGCTCTGGTGGCGCTGTTCGAGCAGCCCGGTGGCTACACGCACGACGACCTGGTGTACGTTCTCGACGCCCAGCACAGCCAGATGGGCAACGTGTTGCCGATGTACAGCGAACTCGCCGCATCAGGACAGGTGGAATTGACCACGACGCCGTACTACCATCCGATCATGCCGCTGCTGATGATGAACGGCTGGCGATTCGAGGACGGGATCAGCGTCAACAAGGAGGCGTGGCCCGAGGACGTGCAGAGCCAGCTCGTGACCGGCATGGACCTGTTCGAGGAAGAACTCGGCTTCCGACCGACGGGGATGTGGCCGAGCGAGCAGTCCGTGAGCCCGGACATGGTGCAGCCGGTAGCGGATGTCGGCATCCAGTGGATGATCACCGACGAGATCAATCTCGCGGGGTCGACGGATAGCGATGGAAACCAGATCGACACCGATGTGGCGAGCAATCTCGCCATGCCGTGGATGGTGACCGGAGCGGATGGAGGGGAAGTGGCGACCATCTTCCGTGACCGTGTCATCTCCGACCGCATCGCCTTCCAGTACGGTTCGATGTCACCGGAAGCGGCAGCATCCGACTTCATCTCCTATGTGGACAACGTCCGCCAGCAGCTGCTCGACGAGGGAAAGGACCCGAGCGAACACCTGCTCACGGTGGCGCTCGACGGTGAGAACTGGATGTTCATGTCAGACTTCCAGCACCACGACAACGGCCGTCCGTTCATGGACGAGTGGTACAGTCGCCTGGACAGGCACCCCAGCATCGTCACGACCACTCCCTCGGAGTTCCTGGCACAGAACCACACGCTGCCGCGCATACAGACCATCGCGACCGGTTCGTGGATCGACGGAACCCTGTCCACCTGGGCCGGCGAGGCCGAGGAGAGCCTCGCCTGGCAGCGCTTGATCGAGGCGCGCTCGGCGTTGCTCGACTTCGAGGAGCAGAACCCGGCCGACCCCGGTCTGGATGCGGCCTGGGAAAGCCTGTACATCGCCGAGGGCAGCGATTGGTACTGGTGGTACGGGCTCGATCAGGACAGCGGCTACGACGAACTGTGGGACATGCTCTACAAGGTCCATCTGTCGAACGTCTATCGAGCGATCAATCTCGAACTTCCACCCTACCTGCAGGACCTGTGGACCAACCCTGCGGTTCCCGAGACACCGTACGACGGAATCATCGAGCCGATGATCGATGGAATAGCGCTTCCCGGAGAATGGGATGGAGCGGCGCGCTACGATGCCGCGGCCGTCGATGGCGGAGCACTCGACATCGAATCGTTCCATCTCGGATACGACGCGTCGAACGTCTACGTGCGCGTGGACATGGCGCTGTCCGGCTCGGAATGGCGATCATCGGACATGATCAGGGCGCCGGACCTGTCGATCTACTTCATGCAGCCGAACGCGATCAACTTCAACGAGGTGCAGACCAATTTCCGTACCTACTACGGTAACGAGATCCTCGGCTTCCCGGCCAAGAAGATGGTCTCCTTCGATTTCAACCAGATGCGCGAGGATGGCAAGGCGAAGTACAACCTGTTCGACGCTCGGGGCAAGAGCGGTGACGATGAACAATGGGTGCTGCAAAGTTCCTCGATTCTCGGTGGGTGCGCTGCAGACGAGATCTACGAGTTTCGCATCCCGTGGTCTGAACTGGGACTCGCCCCGCGCTATTCCACTCGCGTCAAGGTGGTGACCGCGCTCACCGACTCACTCTCCTACGGTGATGGGGACGACATGGAGATGGCCCCACCGGCACCGGCAGAGATGGTGATGCCCGACTTCGAGGACTGGGTGACCCTGCTCGACATCGACGACGCCACGGGCGACGAGAACGGCGGGGGCACCTACACCTACCCACTGGCGGGCGATTTCGCTCCCGGAGTGGGTCTGTGGGACATCACCCACCTGAAGGTGAGCCAGAGCGCGTGGAACGCCCGCTTCGAGGTGACGATGGCTGAGATGACCAACTACTGGAGCCTGGCCAATGGATTCAGCCACCAGATCGTCCAGATCTATGTCGACCAGGGCAACTACATGTGGGGCGAGACCGACATGCTGGAGGGCGCCAACGCGGTGATCGACGCTGATTGGGCGTGGGAGGTGGCGATCTCCGTCACGGGAGATCCGGGTACGGTGAAAGCGG
This sequence comes from Candidatus Poseidoniales archaeon, assembly GCA_022447885.1. GTDB lineage: Archaea > Thermoplasmatota > Poseidoniia > Poseidoniales > Thalassarchaeaceae > JAKUTA01. Next base: position 9,987 of record JAKUTA010000016.1, read on the forward strand.
TCGATTCACTGACCGGGGACACCAGCGCCAAGGGGATCGAGGTGTTCGGTGACATCGAATCCAAGACCATCACCATCACCGTCTCCAAGTTGGTCATCGGTTCGGACATCCCGAATTATCGCTTCGTCATCGTAGTCGGCTCACAAGACGGATTCGGGCCCGGGAAATGGCGTGACGTAGACGCCGAGGCCAAGACCTGGCGACTCGGCGGTGGCGCGGACCCGTTACCTTCGACGGGGGTCGACTACGACCCGAACGTGCTCGATATGGTGCTCGAAGGAGATGGGCAGGCTGCGATGCTCTCCGCCTACGATGTCCAAGCCCAGCAACCGGCTGTGCTGACCGGCATCGAGATCCCCGAGATGGAGCAGCAGATCTACGGCGCCAAGGTGGTCAGCACGACCGCCACGACCGCCATCCTCGAATGGTTCACCACCAGAGAAGGCAGTGCCAACGTCACCTGCGGCAACCTGACCTTCCCTGAATCGAGTACGGAATTGACACATACGCTGCAGATCACGGGATTGGCCAGCGCCACATCCTATTCTTGCGACATCGTCATCGAAGGGCTTGACCCCGTTCCGTTGTCATTCAACACCAGTATCGAGGCTGACACCACTCCGCCAGACCTGCTGAACCTCGCCGTCGAGGTCATCGTAGGCGGCTCGCTGCGAATCACTTGGTACACCAGTGAGCAGGCGACGGAGTCGATCGAGGTCTACGGCCAGACCTTCGTGGGAGACAACGTGGCTCTGCGCAAGAATCACGAGATGACGGTTGTACCGTATCCAGATCTCCCCGCGCTTCAGACCTACACGCTGACCGTCACCGCCTCCGATGCCTCAGGCAACACGAACTCCTCCAGTGTGGACTTCTTCATCGAGGAGGAGTACGCCGCGTCTCCACTCCCTGACGAAGCTTTTCCTCCGAGTGGGCCGAATGAAGAGTCCAGTGATATTACGAGCATCGGAGAACTATTCGGGAATCCTGTCGTTCAAATCGGATTGCTGTTGGTTATTCTGCTGGTTGTCGGTGCCTTGTTCAGAACCCGTCGTCATGACTGGGACTAGGCGAATGGAATCGACGCTGACTCGTGTGTGTGCAGGTTGATCACGGTCAGTATGCACGGCTTCGGCTGGAACCCGAGCATGCGCTGGTAGTTGGTCTGGTCCTGCCAGGTGCTGCTGTGCACCAGCGTGATTCCCTTGTGCTCCCCACAATAGTGACCATGCACGTGCCCGGTGACGAATATGTCGGGAATGGTGCCGATGACCATGTGGTCCTCAGGTTCGGGTGACAGCGGCGTTTTCCCTCTCCATGAGGGTGCGAGATGACGTCTTTCGAGCATCTCCTGCATCGCCACCTCAGGTTGTGAGAATGTGACGTTGCGCATTCCCGACACGAAGTCCAAGATGCTCACCCCGTGGTATGAGAGCACTCGCACACCGTGCAGGCTGAATTCGCACGGGTTTCCAGCGAAGGTTGTCGAATTGAAGTACTCCTGGACGCGGGGATCGAGAGCCGGTTGTGGCTCGGCGGGGCGCACAGCGTCGTGGTTCCCGGGCAGGATCATCGTCTCCAGCCAGTCCGGCAGTTGCTCGATGAGTTTCGCAACACCTTCGTACTGCTTGTAGAGGTCGACGATCTGCAGATGGCCCTGTTGGCCGGGATAGATGCCGACCCCATCGACCACGTCGCCTGACAGGATGAGATACTTCACCGTCTTGGCCAGCGGATCCTCGTGGAACCATTTGACCAGCTTGTCCCATTGTGCGTGCAGGAAGGTGTTCGAGCCGAGATGCAGGTCTGACAGGAATGCCACCGATACAGCCTGGTCGGCGGGTGCGGCTGATTTGCGGTGCTCGGGGAGCGGAGGCAGATGCACGTCATCGACGACTAGCACGTCGCGGCGGTCCCCTTGGATATGACCGGTCACACCGATCACATTGTCATTCATGAGGCCCGCCACCAGCAGTTGGTTGCGTCTGCCGGCGCTGCTGGCATCGGCTGCGCCCCCGGGCGGGTAGAGGATGCATGCGTACTCGCCCGTTTCGTCTTCCAGAGAGAAGCGCAGGTGGGAACTCCCATGCCGTATTTCGCTCACCAGCCCGATGATGGTGGCGGTGGTGTCTCGATTTCCGAAGCGCTTGCGCTCGCGGGCCAGTCGGCTGATGTCGATCGGCCTGTTGGGCAGCCGACCACCTTGGACGATGATCCGCTTTATGCGCTGCAGTCTGTCGTTGAAGTAGGAGAGCAGGTCATCCATGGTACAGGCCGTGGTGCTGTTCCCCGTTATGTCGAAGTGGATATCCAACTCCGTGTCGGTCTCTGTGGCGGCGAGCGGGAACTTGGCGATGTCGAAATGAGGCAGGCCGTGGGGGCGGGCGGCGACCTCTAGAGGCGGCTC
>JAKUTA010000160.1 GCA_022447885.1 Candidatus Poseidoniales archaeon
CGTGGTGCACACCCACGACAACACCAGCAAGCTGCACATCGAGACCAACGACCCTGTGGATGTCACAGTGGACGTGTTCTTCCGCATCTGGGGAATGCCGTTCGATTCCACCCGGCTGGACAGGTATCACGTCAACGAGACCCACGAACTGGTGATGGAGGTCGACGGCGTCGTCAGCGACGAGTGGGGCGACCATGTGTTCCGTGACGGCGAACAGATCGAGATCATCCATCGTGAGCGGACGTAGGCGGCCCGGGACGAACAAACGCTGCCCAGTCGTGTGGTTGAAGAGCCACCGCGGCGAGCCGCGCCCACCCAGAGGGTTCCAGATGCGGCTGTTGAAGCGGTCTGACGAGGCGAAGCGCCTACGCGTCGAGCATCAGGACGACCTGTGGACACTGGCCCAGTTAGTGCGGACTGGAAGGCGTGCTGTAATGCTCTCCTGGAGAAGGGATGCGACCACTGGGACCCAGGAAGGAGGCCGGGCGAAGTCTGCGGAGCGCAAGCCGATGTGGATCGTGCTCGAGATCGAGACCTGCGAGTTCCACCCGTTCTCCGACCAGCTGCGGCTGCACGGTGTGATCACCGAGGCACCGATCGACAAGGGTTCACACCACACTCACACGGTCGGCGTCGGTGACGATGTCGAACTCACGATGGACGGGGGCTGGCCGCGGGAGGACGAACAACTGCTGCGCGAGGCCACGCGAGCGAGTGGCCGGGCGCGAGCGATGATCATCGTCGTCGAGAGCGACGAGGTGGTGCTGTTCGATATCACCAACCACGGCATGCGCGAGGTCTCCACGTACACCCTCAGGGGAGGAGGCAAGCGCGAGGCGAAGCCGACGAAGGTACGCGACGCCTTCCTGAGACAGGCCGCAGAGAAGAGCGCGCTGGTGCTCGGTGACGAACTGCCGATCGTCGTCTGCGGTCCCGGGATGACCAGAGACCAGTTCGCCAGGATGCTGCGCGAAGCCGGATGTGCTCAACGAACCCTCAACGTGGCCACGAGCATCGGGGGAAGGTCCGCCGCCAACGAGGTGCTGGCACAACAACTCGCCGACGAATTCCTCGGAGAGAGCGCCATCGCCAAGCAGGTGAACGTGATCGAGGAGGCGCTGGCGCGCATCGCCACCAACGGGGCGGTCGCCTATGGCCCCGAGAAACTCACCGCAGCGCTGGAACAGGGGGCGATCGAGACATTGGTCATCGTCGCCGACCTGCTCAGGGATGCCGAGGCGAACATCGCTGGCAGCTCCTGGTCTGACTTCGCGGGAGGAGTGACCGAAGGGGGCGGAGAGTTGGTGCAGGCGTCTACCGACCATGACTCGGGCAAGCAACTCGACGGGATGGGCGGCGCTCTCGCTCTGCTGCGCTGGAAGATCGATGGTTGAGCCGTCTGGGTTCAGCCGAACGGGTCGTACCATGCGGAGACCGGGTCGTACCACTCACTGACCGGGTCATACCAGGAGCGTGGTGCAGGGCTGCTGTCGAGATGCTCGACGAACTGGGCGGTTCCGCTGCCAGCGAACTCCTCGCTGCGGAAGCCGATGTTGAACTCCTTCCCACTCACGCCCCCCGCGAATTCGTCCGTGTCATAGGCGCGGCCGAACTGCGCTGCGGATACACCTTCAAGAGTGATATGGCTCCCTTCAGGTTGCGCACCGATAGGCTGCACGGCTGTGTCTGGGTTGTCCATGTACCTGGTCGCGAACTCGAGCCAAGCCACTCCCCTGGAGGTCGGCAGCAACGGGTTGAGGCCTTGGGCCGTCTGCTGGGTGACCGATTGTTGAGTGCGCATGGCGTATCCGGCCGTGAGCAGGATGCCGAGCACTATCAACACCCCACCGACGACGAACAACTGCCACATCCCGAGTTGTGACGCGATCCAGAATATGAATACAGAAAGCGCAATCACCTGATGGCCAGGATTCCTCTGCTCCTCCTCCGCCATCGATTTCCGCTGGCGTCTCGCCCAATTGAACTTGCTGCGGCCGAGCGTTGATGCCGAATCACCGGTCCCCCCACTGCATGGGTGACTCGCCTGGCCGCGTCGTCTGCTTCGGCGAGGCCATGCTCCGACATGCCCCCTCACCTCAGGGATGGACTGGCCGAACGGTCACGCTCGATGGCACAGCACAGGCGGTGACGCCCGGTGGTGCCGAATACAACGTGGCCTGTGCGCTCGCCCGACTCGGCGGGGAGGCGACGTGGGTGTCGGCCGTCCCTGAGGCAGGTGCCCGCGAGGTTCTGGAGCCGGCGAGAAGTGCGGGTGTGAACCTCGAACTGGTCGAATCTGCACACCCGCTGGGCACCTATCGCGTAATACCAGAGATGGCGAGCGTCGAATACGACAGGTCCGACTCAGCCTTCGCCCACCTCGAGCCCGGCGCCATCGACTGGCGTGCGCGGCTCTCCGGCGCCCGTTGGCTGGTCGTCTCCGGGATCACACCCCTGTTGGGCGAAGGTCCGCTCGCCAACTGGTCGGCGGCGCTCACCTTCGCGGAACTCGGAGGCACCCTGGTCGCCCTCGACCTGAACCACCGCCCGCAACTCGGAACGTTCGAGCAGCTGTGGGCCAAGGTGGAGCCGCGACTGCGCCAACTGCACCTGCTCGTGCTCTCGCCTGCAGCGCTCGAGACCATGACCGGCGAGGCGAGCGGGCGGGCCGTCGAAGGGCTGCGCGAACGCTGGAACCTGCCCTACGTCGCCTGCACATGGAAGCAGGACCTCGGTGACGGACGACAGTCCAGATGGAGCGTGATGGCACATCCGCTCGGGGTTGCGTCGACCGAGACGCGCCCGGTCACCCACAGCCCGGTGGAAGCCCTCGGAGGAGGCGATGCCTGGCTGGCAGGAGCCATCGATGGACTCATCGGCGGCTTGCAAGCCGAGGCCGTCTGCCACCGCGGCGATCTGCTCGCAGCATTGACTCAAGCGACGTTCGGGGACCTCGGTGAGGTCACCCGGGAACAATTATCACGCTTGGAATCCATTGAAGGTCGGTGCGACGTCACCGGGACGGGGTGAGCAGGTGTCATTGGAGTGGACGCTCGAGCGCATCAAGCGGGCCGGTTTCATCGCGATCCTCCGGGGAAAGGAGCCCACGGAACTGGTTCAGCGAGGGGTGGATCTGGCCGCCGCGGGCGTCCGCGTGCTTGAAGTCACACTCGACAGCACCGATGCATCCTGGGTGTTCCAGATGCTCCGCGGGCAACTCGATGACGATGTCCTCATGGGTGTCGGCACGGTGATGCACGCCGAATCCGCGCTTCCCTCCGCCGCTGACTGGGGAGCCCAGTTCGCCCTCTCACCCGTCCAACCAGAAGGCATGGTCGACCTCGCCCACGACCTCGGTGTGCTCGCCGTTCCCGGTGCTGCCACCGCCAACGAACTGTGGGACGCACATCTGTCGGGCGCGATGCTCGTGAAACTCTACCCCGCGGTGACCAGCTGGTCACCGGAGATGCTCGCCGGGCTTCCGGACCCCATGCGTCAGGTGAACACGCTGCCGACCGGGGGGATCACAGCCGACGATGTCGAGCAGTGGCTCGACGCGGGAGCGTTCGCATGCGGCCTCGGTACATCGTTGACCATCGAGGCCGCGGACCTGTTGTCATCGAGGATCCTCGGACGCAGGGGGGTGCTGCGTTGAGGCTCCGAGAAGCACGCGTGGTGAGGTGCCCACCCCGGTGGCTGCTGCTCCGCGTGGAGAGCGACGACGGGACGGTCGGATGGGGCGAGGCGATCGGCGACCTGCATGACGAGGTCGAGCCGGCGCTCCAAGCCTTGTGCGAGCGCGTGGTGGGCAGAGAGGTAGACGGGATCGAGCGGATCCGCCAGCAGTTGCACAAGGGCAGGTTCTGGCGCGACGGGCCGGTGCTGAACACGGCTGTGAGCGCGCTCGAGATGGCGCTCTGGGACATTCG
>JAKUTA010000161.1 GCA_022447885.1 Candidatus Poseidoniales archaeon
CAGGTAGAGCGCGGCGGGCAGCGTCACCGAGGTGTTGCCGGAGGAGATGGTGACCTGAGGTGCCAACGCGATCCCTGACACCCGGTTGCCGACCAATCCTGAATTACGGTCGATCGTGCCGATGACGTTCAGGTTCGCCACGTCGAACCGTACCAATCCCGCGGGAGTCCCCAGCCACAATTCGCCCCCTTGGTTCCAGAGATGCTCGATCGTGCCTGACGGGAGACCATCCATGGTGGTGATCGGATCATCCCACGCCTGTGAACTGATGTTCCACACACCGAGTCCTCCCCAGGTGGCCACCCAGATTCGGTTGTCGTAGAGCAGGAAGTCGCGCACGATGTTGCTCGGCAACCCCGCGAGCAACTTTCCGTGGTCCCATGAATTGGTCGTCTTGTTGAACACCTGCACACCCGCGGCGGTCCAGCTGGTGCCCATCAGGCCGACCACGATCTCGGAGCCGTCCATCCACAAGCCATCCATCTGGCCATGCAGCGCGGCCGGAGTGGTTTGCCAGGTGCCGGTGGTGAGATCGATGCGCCACAAGCCGCCGCCGGCTGTGGATACCCAGATGTCGCTGCCGTCGAGCAGCATCTCGACCAGATAGTCGCCGGCGAGGCTCCACGCCTGCTGCCACTCGACGCTGCCACTGGGAAGCAGCACCCCATGCAGCACGGACGATCCATACTGCGTGTTGTCATCGTCAGCCATGGCAACGTAGACGTCGTTGCCCGAGTAAATCAGCTCGAGCACGCGCCCGGACGGCAGCCCGGCGAGCACATCCATCTCCCCAGGCAGCAGTCCGCTGGCGTTGAACAGGTCGACCCGATTGAATCCGGTGGCCGCTCCAGGTCGGCCGATGACCCATTCCACGAAACCGGGGTTGATGGCCGGACGGACCTCGAGGCTGGCAGCCTCGAATCCCCAGTCGATGACGGCACCACCGCCAACGGAGGCGCCGGCCGTGGGGATGCGGCTGATCCCGCCGGCACCACCGTCACCGGTGACGTGTGATATCATCAGCGCGCCGCCGGCCCAGCCCATGCCGTCGGGGAAGACCGGATCGGGCGAGATGCCGTTGGCGGTCTCGGAGAGCGTGGGGAGGTACTGGTTGCGCGCGTACGCGTAGCGGGATATGCCGACGTCATCCTCATTGAAGCCGATGTAGAGGATGTCGGCGGTATCGTCACAGGCGAGCCCGTGGACATCATCGTCGGCGAGCCCTTGGTTCCCTTGGCCGCCACCCCCTTGGGTGAACGCGCTGTGCCATTGGTTGGTGGATAGGTCGTAGCGCGCCACCCCGCCCTGCGTGCCGAATCCTGAGTAGCGTGCCATGCCTATGTGCAGGATGTCACGGCATACCTCGAAGGAGAAGCCGAATCCCAGGGGAACGTTGTTGTTGGTGCCACCAGCCTCCCAACTGGTCCACTGGCCGGTGGTTCCGTTCATCCGGAAGATACGACTGTTGCGGTTCCAGCCGCCATTCGCCATCGACGTATACCAGAGATCGTCTCCGACCACGGTCATGGCGTAGACCGTATCCTCGGAGTTGGACGGCAGGCCGCTGCCAGGCGTCCAGGATGGAAGCCAGGTGTCGTTGACGGCGTTGTAGCGAGCGATCCCATCGGCGGTGGCGAACATCACCAGGCCGTCGTAGGTGACCACGTTGCGGACCGGCCCCTCCAACGTGTTCTCGTCCCACTCGTTGAGCAAGGTGCCGTTCCAGGCGATGCGCCGGTGCACGCTCTCTCCGTAGTGCACGTAGAGGTCGCAGGCCGAGGTGTTCAGCGGAGCGCAGTCGCCCGCGTAGCGGGCGGTCACGCGGGAGACCGGACCGGTAGGGGCGATGTTGGACGCCCAGGTTGAGTTCCAGTGGTCCCAGCGTGCGATGATGCCGTCACCGCCGATCCACCACTGCGAGGGCATCGTGCCGACCCAGAGGTGGCCATCAGGGCCGATCCCGGCACCGTAGACGAGCGCACTCGAACCGAGCGCGTCATCGGCATCGATCGTCGAGCGGCCGGTGAGGTTGACGATGTCGTAGCGGTAGATGTTGTCATTCGACTGTGCGTTGATCCGTTCTTGGAGATAGTACATCGTGTCACCGATGATCACCAGTTCCGCCGGGTCACGGGTCGGTACAGTGGCGGTTCCTCCGTTAGATCCCTTGTCCCATTCCACCTCCAGACTCTCGTTGTCCAGGTCGATGAGGTTGAGTCCGAAATCGCCGCCCACCCAGATCTGGTGCCGCACGAGGGCCGGGATGAGCGCCGTTATGCCATCTGAGGACAGCAGACCGTTGCTGTGGTCGGAATCCCAGGTGGTGAGCCACTCATCCGTCGTCATGTCGTAACGGGCGATGCCCACTCCATCCAGAGCCACGTAGGCGACATCGTCGTAGAGGTAGGTCTTGGCATTCCAGGTCTGCTCGCCCGCCTCCCACGTGTCGAGCACGGTGTCATTGACAACGTCGATGATCCCCGCACCGTAGTTGGTACCGGCCATCAGGATGCCCGGCAGGATGAGCGTCACTCCGTACACCCATGAGGAGGGTAGTCCTGGATTGGAGTAGTAGTTCCAGCAGTCCTCGCGGTTGAGCGTCGCCAGCGAGTACTGGCAGGCCCCGGCATTGGTGCCTGCGTAAAGGTAAGCGGAATCGGAATCGAAGTCGTAGAATTCCGTCGGCTGCCATCCCTGTCCGGTCGGTCGGATGTGCGACCATGTACTGCCGTCGTAGCGATCGGCTCCCCCGCTGGTGCCGACCCACAGGTCTCCTTGGGTGTCGATGTGCAGAGAGTAGACATCGTTGGAGGAGATGGTGGCGCCTCCGCGCGTGAACTGGTAGGTATCTGTCAGTTCGCCGGTGAGCCGGTCGTAGACGAGCACTCCGTAACCGAACATGCCCAGCCAGATGGTGGCGCCATCGGTCTCCACGGGCATGTATGGAACGTTGTCCATACCTGTTGAGCGCCAGGACGAGAGCAGGGTGTCGTTACCCAGATCGAGGCGCAGCACCCCCATGTTGGCCGAGGCGAAGTAGGCGATGCCAGCTAGCGTGGCTACTTGCCTGAGGTTGTTCGAGAAGACATCCGAGCGCTGGGAATCCCAGACGCTGGTGACGTTGCCGCTGGAGACGTCGATGATGCTGGCGCCGGAGTTCGGATGGGTGGCGACGAGCAGGTTGTTGCTCGCATCCCAGGCGAGGTCGGTGATGAAATCATTGCTCAGGCCGTTGTGGGTGTTCCAATGGGTCGTGAGCGTGCCGTTGCTGGCGTCATACTCCTCGATTCCTGTATCGATGGTGCCCACCCATACGCTGGCCCCGTCGGTCGCCAGGGCGACGTTCTGCACGTTGTTGATAATCGGGTCGAGCCAGCGATTGATGCTCCGGTCGAAGCGGTCGACGAGCCCATTGCTAGCTATCCAGACGATCCCGTTCACCTCGATGACCTCGTTCATATGCTCTGAAGCAGGTCCGCTGGCGAACAGCGCGTTACCTGAGTGCAATGGTGGATTACCAGGCACGATGCGCGCCATCTGCCCGCTGCCGTCATTGACGAACACCGTATCCACAGACGGGGAACGGGAGCCTCCTGCCGGCCAGGCAACGAGGTCGAGGCCTTCGTGAGGTAGTCCTAGAGAGGCGAGCGTCTTGCTGCTGGTGAACGCCCCCATCGTGGTGTTGTAGTGGTGCAGCGTGTCGCCGACTAGGATGTGCAGCCAGCCCGCACCGGTGGCCATGCCGCGCACTTCGTTTGAGGCAAGCCAGTTGGCATCAGTCCAGGTGGCGAGCCACGAGCCGGTGGATATTGACTGTCGAGAGATGCCAGCTCCATCCATGGCGATCATCAGCACTCCGTTGACCTCGAGCAACTGATTGACGTAGTCGCTAGGAAGGTGATTTTGAGTGTCCCATG
>JAKUTA010000162.1 GCA_022447885.1 Candidatus Poseidoniales archaeon
CTGGAGGAGGAAAACTCCCTTGGAGATTGGACTGGCCGGCCCGCTGGTCGTGGATAGGCGTCACCTGCGAGCCGTTCGGGAAGGACCACTCCTCAGCCGGTAGCTCGTGGGACACCGCGCAGCCGCTGGCCTCGCTGTTCGGCGTGGAGCCGCCGCTCGGGCTACCGTACGAATGGATCAACCTGAAGGGACAGGGAGCGATGTCGAGCAGCGCTGGGAATGCGATGAGCGGCAGCGAACTGCTGGAACTCGTTCCTCCAGAGATCATGCGCTTCCTCATCAGCCGGGCGAAACCGGCGAAACACATCGATTTCGACCCAGGCGCCGGGCTGATCTCGCTCGCCGACGAATACGAACGGCTGGAACGACGCTACCATGCTGAACTGCGCGGCATCGAGCAGAAACCGGTCGGCGAAGGAGAGCGCAGGGAACGGCAGCGCATGGATGACGCACGCCGGTTCGAACTGAGCCAGGTGGCGCGAGGCGAAGTAAGCGAAGGAGATGCACTGGAGATGTCCTTCAGCCATCTGTCGATGCTCTGTCAGGTCAAGGCGAACAGGCAAGGCGTGTTCGATTCGTTGGCGCGCACACACGCGGTGGATGCCAGCGCGCCCGACCCGCGGTTGCTGGAGAGGGAGCGACGGATGCGCAGTTGGATCGTGTCCGACTGGTTTCCTGGGGAGGTGCGAATCCTCCTGCAGGCAGATGTCGACGCCGATTGGCTCGCAGGACTCGAGCAGACCGAACGTGACCTCCTGTCAGGATTCGCTGCCGGACTGCAATCGACCGAGTGGGACGAATCGGCCATCCAGGAGCACATCAGCGCCAGCATCGAAGCGGCGGGGATGACACCGCGCACCGCCTTCCCACTGCTCTATGCACTGCTTCTGGGACGCCCGCGCGGTCCCAGACTGGCCCCGCTGATACGCGAACTCGACAGAGATGCTGTGCTGTCACTCATGTCAGCCATCGGTGACTGACATGGTGGCTGATGCTCGCATACGCCAGCGCGCGCGGAATCTGCGCGGGCTGCGCCGCTGAACGTCATGCTTGAAATGGAGTCGGGGTGTGGCGACCCACATGGCGGTCCACTGCCCGCAGTGCGAGGGAGTCGTTGAGGCGACGGCCAAGTTCTGTCTGGCGTGTGGTCAGGACTTCGATTCACAGAGCCCGGTAACCTCCACTGGGCACGACATCAGGCAGTTGAAAGACGCCATTCGCGCTCGTGATGACCTGTCGATGGCCGATAAATTCGACCTGATCGCCAAGGTCGAGGAGGGAGCCAACCCGATCGAACTCGGTATCGCCGCCACCGCCGATGCGGCAGAGGAGATGGCAACGGCTGCACCCGTGTCGAAACCGGGTGCGCCGGCCGGCGGGTCAGGGGCCACGTTCACCAGCAGCCCGGCGGCGGCGGCCGCCGTGGCCAGCGTCTCCTCGAAGACGGACGCGTGGGCCAACGTCCTGTCGGGCAAGGTCACCATCTCGGACCCGCAGTTCCAGAGTGCGATGAAACTCGGCATGGAGGCGAGTCACCACATCCACGACATCGCTGCGGGTGGAATCGACGAGATCGACCTGACGAGCGATGACCTGCGCGCGATCCCGGTGCTCAAACCCCCCAAGCGCTCCTTCTGCCCCAAGTGCGGAAGCGACATCCTGTCGCACACCAACCTGCAATGGCGCAAGTGGAGAGACCACTCGGGGGAGGTGGTGCAACTGCAGGTGCAGGCGGCGATGGAGACGGCGCTGGTGCAAGCGTCATCGCATTACGTGGGCGCTGCCGAAGGATTGCAAGCGAGAATTGCAGAACTGGACGAGGAGAAGCTCACCAAGAAGATCGAGAAGAAACTCACCAAGAAGTTGACCAAGAAGATCACCGAAGAGATACGCGAGGAACTTGAAACGGAGATTCGCTCGGAGGCGGCATCAGCCGGCCGTGATGTCGTACGAACCTCCGCCACCACTGCGATACGAACTTCCGGGAAGGCTGACAAGGGAGGCGGGAAGAAGGCACCTGCAGGGATGTTCTCAGCCGGGCCGGCGGTGACGAAGAAGTTCGAGGGGAAGAAGAAGGACAAGCCGGACTGGTTCCTCAAAGAAGCACTTGAAACGGTGTTCGACCCACACGGGACCGGGAAGCCGCTCAAAGGGAAGACGATCCTCGCCCGCTCCTCGGATGGCAACGTGCGCGTGCAGGACGTGGTCACCATCTACGCCGACAAGGGCGAGGAAGGACTCTCCGAACTCGCCTGGACCTCGCCATTCACCCGCTACATCATCGAAGCCTACGACGCCTGCTGAAATCACCGACTGCGTCCCAGAATCGGGGAATGGCTCGCTCAGAGGTAGGAGACCTGGAGGCGTTGTGGTTCGGGTGTCCCTTTCTGGGCGGCACCGATGGCCTCGACCTCCATGCGTGCTCCTGACATCGTGGTCACGAACGGGATGTTCAGTTCGACCGCCAGTCTTCGCATCATGTTGCCATCGCGGACCGCACCCCCGCTCCTGCTGGGTGTGTTCACGACGAGCTGGATCCTGCCTTCGCGCATCAGGTCGAGGGCGTCAGGGTGCTGCTTCTCGGCGATGCGATAGGCGATCTCGACCTCGAGCCCATGTTCGCGCAGCGCATGGGCGGTCCCCGGTGTGGCGTGCAGGTTGAAGCCCAGTTCCAACAGTTGGCTCGCAATCGCTGCCAACTGTTGCTTGTCGCCGTCCTTGACCGTGAGATAGACTCCTCCGGATGTCGGAACCGGAATCTCGGTGGCGAGGCGCGCCTTGAGATAGGCTTGCGCAGCGTCGGGAGCGCTGCCCATGACTTCGCCGGTCGACTTCATCTCGGGACCGGGTGCGGGGTCGAGGCCGCGCAGTTTCAGGAACGGGAACACGGGAGCCTTGACGCACACGAGGCCCGTTGTGGCCTGGGGGATGTCGAGGTCGGCGAGCCGGGCCCCGATGGCGACTCTCGCGGCGATCCTCGCTAGAGGTATGCCCGTGGATTTGGCGACGAACGGGAAGGTGCGAGAGCCACGGGGATTCACCTCGAGCACGTAGAGGGTGTCCTCACAGATGGCGAACTGGATGTTGAAGCAGCCCTTGATTCCCAAGCCGACGCCGATCCTCTCCGTCCAATCGCGCACCTCTGACAGGATGAACTGGCCGACGTGCTGGGGGGGGATGAAGCAGGTGGAATCGCCGGAGTGGATGCCCGCCTCCTCGATGTGTTCCATGATGGCTCCGATGAGCACTTCTTCGCCATCCGAGACGGCGTCGACGTCGAGTTCGATGGCGTTGCGCAGGTATTCGTCGATGAGCAGCGGCTTGTCGGGTTCGAGATACGCCTCTTCCATGTAGGCGTCCAACTGCGCATCGTCGGTGAGGATCTCCATGCCCCGTCCGCCGAGCACATACGATGGGCGCACCAGCACCGGGTAGCCGATGTCCAACACCGCCTTGCGCACCTCCTGGGGCGTGCTCCCGGTCTGGCCCCGCGGCATTCGCAGACCGACCCGCTTGCAGAACTCCTCGAACCGTTCGCGGTCCGACGCCTCGTCCACCGCGTCCGCTGACGTTCCTTCGATCTTCATTTCCAGGCCGAGTTCGGAGAGGGGGGCGAGTCTTGCATCGAGCGGGAGGGCGAGGTTGATCGCCGTCTGGCCGCCGAACTGCAGCAGGATGCCGTCGGCGGCTTCGCGCAGCAGGACCTCACAGACCGATTCGAGTGTGAGCGGTTCGAAATAGAGTCGGTCGCTGGTGTCGAAGTCGGTCGATACCGTCTCCGGGTTGTTGTTGATGATGATCGCCTCCTGCCCCGCCTCGCGGATCGCCTGCACCGCGTGCACGCAGCAGTAGTCGAATTCGATCCCCTGGCCGATGCGATTGGGTCCACCGCCCAGGATGATGACCTTCTTGCGATC
>JAKUTA010000163.1 GCA_022447885.1 Candidatus Poseidoniales archaeon
GCTCTCTCGGCGCGCGCCCTCGCGGCAGTTGGTGGGTAACGAGCGGCGCAGGAAGGAACTGCTCGGAGCGGAGCAGGACGCCGTGCGCACCCAGGCGGAGACGGCAGCGCGTCAGCGGGGTGAGAGCATCGCCGCCACTGAGCGTGCCGGAGATGAGGCCGCCTCTGAGATCGAGGACGAGGGTCCCGAGGATGAGGATCGGCTCGAAGCGGCCGCGGCGCTGCTCGACGAGCATCAGGTCGACAGTTCTCTCTGGCTGGTGCGCCGCACCAGTGAACTGCGCTGGGAGAACGCTGCGCCGGTGCGCATAGGCGCGCGCATGGCGCGGCCGGAGAAGGCGGCGCACCGCGAGATGAAGCCCGCCGTCCACGCCCTGTTCCCGATCGCCACCGAAGGCGGCCCGCAGCGTCTGCTGTCCGCCGCCGCCGAACGCGGCTCGCTGCGCGTGCAGCTGGGCGTGCGCGAGTGCGTCCGCTGCGGTCGACCATCGCCGCTGCTGAACTGTCATCATCGCCTCGTGCCAGACGAGCCGACGATGTGCGGCGGCCGCACGCTCCTGAAGCAGCAGAGAAGCTCCTCCAGATGGCGCCGCCGAGGGGAGTATCAATCGCTGCCCCTGCCACAGATTCTGGAGTCGGTGCGCCTGGGTCTGGGACTCGACCGTCTGCCGAAGAAGGTGAAGTGCGTCAAGGGACTGATTTCGGCCGCTTGCACCCCCGAGCCGCTGGAGAAGGGAGTGCTGCGGGCGCGGCATGGATTGCCCGTGTTCCGCGATGGCACCATCCGCTTCGACATGAGCGACGTGCCGGTGACCCATTTCCGGCCGTGTGAGATCGGGACCCCATGGGAGCGCCTGAAGGAACTCTGCTACACGCACGACATCGACGGTGAGCCTCTGACCTCCGACGAGCAGATGCTGGAACTCTACCCGCAGGACATGATTCCGTCACGTAATTCCATCGAGCACCTGATCTCCACCTGCGTTTTCATCGACGACCTGCTCACCCGCTTCTACGGTCTCGACACGTTCTACTCCGTGGAGACCGAATCAGACCTCGTCGGCCAACTCGCCATCGGGCTCGCGCCGCACACCTCAGGTGGGGTGCTGTGCCGCATCATCGGGTTCACCAACGCCTCTGGTGGATACGCGCACACCCTGTTCCACGCCGCAAAACGGAGAAATTGCGATGGAGATGAAGATTCGATCATGCTGCTGCTCGACGGCCTGCTCAACTTCTCTCGCGATATCCTGCCCGCCAACCGCGGCGGCCGCATGGACGCCCCGCTGGTGCTCACCACCCGGCTCAACCCGACCGAACTCGACAAGGAGGCGCTCAACGTCGACTGCGCCTGGTTCTACGACCGTCGCTTCTTCGAGGCGACGCTCACCCAGCCGCACCCCAAGGAGCTCGCCGACAGCATGGACTACGCCGATCGGCGCATCGGCAGCATCGGTGCTGTTCGCGGTTACGGGTTCACGCATGGATTGGACGCGCTGGACTCGGGGCCGAAGAATTCGGCGTACAAGATCCTGGATACGATGGTGGACAAGATGAACGCCCAGTTGGAACTTGGGGCAAGACTACGCTCGGTGGACGTGCAGACCGTCGCCTCCTTGGTCGTGGAGGGACACTTCTTCCCCGACCTGCGCGGCAACCTGATCGCCTTCACCCGCCAGAAGGTCAGGTGCGGTCGATGTGGTTACTCGTATCGCCGCCTTCCGCTCGCCGGCAAGTGCATCCGCCGCCGCCGTGGAGGCAGGGAGGCGGGGCTGTGGGGGCGCTCGAGCGGGCAGGACCTGTGTGGGGGCAACCTGATCATGACGGTGTCAGAGGGAGCCGTGCGCAAGTACGTCAAGGTGGCACAACACGTGATGGAGACCTACGACACGTCGGAATACACGCAGCAGAAGTACGGCTGGCTGGCCGAGACTCTCGACGGATTGTTCGCCAACGAACGCATCAAGGTCTACACCCTCGACGACTTCGTCTGAGAAACCCCGGCTCCCGATATCATCCCTCTGGAGGGGTTGTTTCCCCGTCATCCGGGTCAGCGCTTATAACGCGCTGGCGAGTTGGCCCCCCATGGCCAGACCGGGGCGTCAATCATCACCTGTCCTCCACGGGTTGTCTCGGCAGGCCTGGGTCGCATTCACTTGCGGTCCTCACTTAGAACGGGCCTTCCCCGTCCTGTCGTGATCTGCGGGGGTCACTCAGGGCGGCGGATGCGCCCACCCGCGAGGAAGCCGAGCAGCGGCAGCATCGCCGAGGTGAGGAGCACGGCGAACAGGATGCCCCCGGTCACCTCGTAGCCTGAGAATACCGAGTTCACCAGATCGAGTCCGAGGCTGAACAGAATCAGCCCGATGATGCGTGGCAGCGCGGCGAAGATGCCGGTGATGAGCCCGGAGATCCTGCCTCCGTAGTAGGCTGCCAGCAGCACCCAGACGGTGGCGAGCATCAGGAACACCGTGGCCGGGAAGGCTGGATACCACGCTTCTATGAACGGCACCGACAGCAGCCCGAGCGGGAATGCCGTGATCCAGAAGAACATGCGCAGCCACATCGAGATGCCGTGCACCTGGCGCATGGCGCGGCCGAGCGCACGCGGGTCCTCAGCGGGCACCGCGCCGCGATATTCAGCACCGGCAGCCACCTCTTCGATGAAGGCGTTCTTGTGGCGCTTGGCCACACCGCGCATGCCCTTGCGCACCTGCTTCAGGTAGGCGTCGAGTTCCATTCAATCCCCACCTCCGATCAGTTTCTGCATGCCATCTGCGAGTTCCGCCCATGCCGCACTCAGTTGTTCCAGTCTCTCCCTTCCAGCCTCGGTGAGTGAGTAGTACTTGCGCGCCCTCCTTCCTTCTACTTCCTTCCGCCATTCAGGCTCGAGCATCCCGTTCTTCTCCAGTCTGCCCAATGCAGGGTAGAGAGATCCTTCAGTCAGGGCCATCCCCCCGTTGGTCGCAGCGGCCAGGCCGTCGAGGATCGCGCCCGAGAAACTCGGTCCGCGGTCGAGGAAGGCGAGCAGCGCGAGTTCGAGCGCGCCGCGCCTGAGTTCGCTGACAGCATCTGGTCTGCGCGCCATCGTCATCCACGCTCGCAGGTCCGCATCCTCGGTCGTCTGTCATAGCCTTCGCCCCGCATCACATCTGCTCCAATTGGTCGTTTGCCTCAGAATGTCCAGAACCTAGAATCAGTCCGGGAATCACTCCCGCAGGCTCACGTTCAGTTCTCCACGATATCCCGTGCTTCAGGAAGAGCAGTATGCCCAACACCGGGATGAAGACGAAGCTCACGATGATGAGTGGCACGAACGGGACCGCGCCCATGACCAGGGAGAGGGCGACGATCGCCAGCAGGACACGGAACATGTTCCGCTTCTCATTCTCAACCCCTTCCATCACCGGCGTCGGCGCTGGACTGCCGCGGAAGTAGAGCAGCCCGATCACCAGCAGGTATGCGAGGATGGTGATGACGATCTGCGGCGTTCCCGGGAACAGTGCTTCATCGAGGCCCATGCCTCCTCTGGACTCGGGAAGGGTCTGGTTGTACGGGATGATGAAGAAGAAGAAGGAGACATAGAGCAGGATCAGGTAGCCCGTGACGATCTTGAATCCCCTGCGGCCCAGTACCACCAGTTGCTGCGGCTGCTCCATGTCTTTCCAAGCGGGAACCAGATATCGGTAGCCGAGCCATAGTCCGAGCAGGACCGGAATCCAGGTCGCGACCACCCACGGCAGCCCCCCGCTGTTCAGCCCCAGGATCGAGCCGGCCACCAGAATCACGTATCCCAAGAGCAACTTAGCGGTCCAGCTCTCGGCTCGGAACCAATCGAGTCCCTCGAAGGATCGCCTCAGTTGTGGAACGAAGAGAGAGACGGCGGTCAGCGGCACCAGGAATCCGAAGATAGG
>JAKUTA010000164.1 GCA_022447885.1 Candidatus Poseidoniales archaeon
GTCCGGGTCCGGGTCGGGATCATCCCCCTCGTCGGGCGGCGGCACCGTGTAGCTGACGTTCAGCCACTGCTCGAGAGATTCCCCTAGGTCCGAACGCGCGGTCAGACGCAGCACGAGCGATATCTCCTGCGGGTCGGTGCCGCGCGGAATGGTCCACGTCTCGGCCAACGGTCCCCCGAGGTCGACCGAACTGCTCCAGAACTGCAACGGCGAGGTCGCATCGAGGGTTTCTCCCGTGACCGAGCCCGCGCCCGCCGCGTCAGTCACCGACTGGCCGTGCAGTTCGATGTTGTCCGTGTCCAAGGCGGCGCTGCTCCAGTTCACCCACAGCCGCCAGTTCGACTCCTCGCCGAGCGCGCCCAGTTCGAGTCCGCTGGGGAGGGTGAACTGAGCGATCTCAGCACAGTAGTCAGGGTTCCCGGGGTAGAAGTCGATCGTGAGTCCCGTTGCTGAAGCGGTGGGACAACCATCACCATCGAGGTCGGACCACGCGAGGTTGTCGAGAGGGAATGCGTCCCCGTTCTCGACCCTCAGCCCGGAACCCTGAGAGATGGTGTAGGTGTAGTTGTCACCGTAACCATCGCCGTCGAAGTCGTTGCACTGCGTCGGGTCCGAGGAGAAGGCGTCACCGTTCTCGTTGATGCGATTACCAGCATCCAAGTCGTAACTGTAGTTGTCACCGCAGCCGTCACCATCGCGGTCCCGCCACTGGGTTGCATCGTTGGGGAGGGCATCACCCGACTCGGCGGTTCGCAGCCCGTCCGAATCGAGGGAATAGAGGTAGTTGTCACCGTACCCATCACCATCGGCATCGTGCCATTGTGAACTGTCGTTGACGAACGCGTCGGCGTAACCGGCAGGATGCGCAAGCCAGATTGAATCAGGGTCGGAGTAGCCATCACCATCTGTATCAAGACAGCCGAAGCGATCCTCTGTGCTGTTGCCCCACACCTGCGGACAACCATCGCCGGTGGGACTGGCACTGTTATCCCCCCAGCCGTCACTGTCGGAGTCATTGTGCTGGGTCGGGTCATCGGGGAACACATCGATGTTGTCCGGCCAACCATCACCGTCCCTGTCCGCCCTTATGACCACTGTCGACCCGGTGTTGTTCACCACCACGACGTTGCCATCGGAGGTTCTCTGACCGAGTCCCCTGGGTAGATGCACCGTGGTGTACGACGCCTCGCGCGTCGCCGGTCCATTCAGTGTCATGTTGAACATCTCCACCTGTCCCGTCGCTGAAGTCCCAGCATCACCGGTCGCGACGACGAGCATCCCGTTCTGAAAAAGAATCAGCGCCCCGAACGCCTCTCCGAGCAGCGCCCCTTGGCTGACCAGCTGTGCTCCCTGAACGTCGTAGACATTCACGACCCGGTCCCAGCCAGCCGTGACCAGTATGTCCGTGAGGGGAATCCACTCAACAACACCGGTGTAGTTGCCGTGGCTGTACACGATACCGTCGTCCACCCAGTTGGCGGGGTCGGTATCGCTGGTGTCCCATAGGCGCACACCACCGGCCTGACCGACCGAGGCGAGCCGTGTGCCCTGGTCGTTGAAGGAGAGAGCCCAGTGAACATCGGAGTAAGACCACTCCTTGAGCACAGTGACCGTGCTGGCGGAGTAGTCGATGATCGCCACCCGTCCGTCGCTGGTCGTGTTGCTGGAGTTCTCGCCCCACGAAATGGCCGCGTACTGGCCACCAGGATGGATGGAAACCCTGCCGAACACCGCGAAGGTGTGCTGCTGGGAGACGTCGTACTGCCAGATCAACTTGCCATTCAAATCACAGCCGACCACCATGCCATCGCTGAAGCCCGCTGCCCAGAAGGCCTGTCCCCAGGAGACGCTCTTTGTGAACGGAATCACAGGGAGGTACTGCCCGAAACTGGGGTGCCAGCACTGGTTGATGATGGCGCCGGTACGAGAGTCTCGCAAGGTGCTGACGCCCGACGCGTCGGCCGAGACGAATTGGTCGAACATCGGGTGCATGGCTATCTCTCGCGTCAGAGAGGTGCCGAAGCGGTTGGCTATTCGCAATTCGAACTTCTGCACATCGACGATCCACACCTCGATGGCCCCGTCGCGCCCGGCGGTCGCCAGCCGAGTGTCCTGAGAGTCGGCGGTGATGGCAAGCACGTCAGCATGAGTGCTGTTGGTGCCGACAACAGTCGAGTGAAAACCGACGTCTGTCTGGATCTGACCGGCGCTGTCTATGAGCATCATCCTGCCGGGGTCATGCAGCCCTACCCCGAGATAGCCGCCTCCGGGCATCCACGCAAGACTGCTTACATCCTGCAGGAGGGTGTTGTACCAGAATACTCCACCGTCGATATGGTTGAAGTTGCTGATGACTCCCTCGGACGCGGACGGCCTCGTCCAGCCGACAGTGTAGGCATTGCCGTTAGGCTCCCAGTCGATCGCCCACGCGTTCGCCTCCGAACCAGCGACGTTGCGCGTCCAGTACAGCGACATGTTGCCAGCATTGATGCCGTAGACCACATCGCGGTTGAAGCCCTGCGTGGAATCGTAGTGACGTCCGGTGGCGGCGATCACGGAACCGTTGGGAGAGAAGGAACAGTCGGTGGGCCACGAGGTGACGAACAGGGAGCCGGAGTTGGCCGAGGTGCCGGCAGTGAAGTGAGTGGTGTCGGCGACCACGACCTCACCACCGATGTTCGGGTCATCGATGAAACCGCAGAACACGACGCGCGAGCCGTCGTCGGAGATGTCGAGTCCCCACAGGTTGCCGTTGTACTGGCCAGACATGTCACCTGTCCACGAACCGGAACGCATCAACGTGGAAGAGGCGGGACGAGAGCCTTCGTCAGTCACCTGATAGGCGAACCAGTTCTGCTGGCTGTCAGCGGCGAGCACCCAGTCATCGGAGAGGAAGATGACATCGACCAGCGTGTTCGCATGCCCGATCCAGAGCAGAGAGCGCCCATCGCTGATGTTCCACACGTGCAGACGGCGGTCGTTCAGGTCTACCGCGGCGAGCAGTTGTCCGTTGGGGCTGAAGTCGAGATTCCACAACGCACCATTCGTTCCCGGTTGCCACATCTCAGGGGACCATCCATCCACGGTCGGAGGGGCATCTGTCATCGTCCATGTCACCGCTGCCGCCCGATCCACCGCGGGCTCGTCTTCGAGCTCCGACTGAACCGTGTACTGCGCCAGCAGCACACCGAGTGTCGAGAATACCATCAGCAGCGCCAATCCCATCGCCTTGCTGCGCATGCAACGACGAGAGCCTACTTCCATCGTAAGGGTTCCCGACCGCTGGAAGCACATCCGATGGCCCGATCTGGGGGTCATCAGTCGTCTACTCGCTCGACGACACGCACGATGTCCGCCCGCATAGTGATCGGGATGGGCACCACCGCTTCGAACAGTTCGACCGTCACTTCCTCTTTGCCCTCGGAGACGACTGTGACACGTGCGCGGTTACCGCGGAACTGACCTGAGCGAATCTCGACGATGCATCCGACCTCGATGCCCGCCGTGGCGGACTTCGGTTCCAGATAGTTGGTGACGACCACGAGCGAAGCCTCGCCGTCGAGTACCTTGGAGCAGCCGCGCATCGGCGTGGTCACGCCGCCGGCGCGACCTATGACCTTCTCGACGTGATGCTTGGCGCTCGCCTCGACGAACACGTATCCGCGCATCGTGTGCGGGTGCAGCACGCTGAAGATCTCATTCTGGATGTCCTGCAGCGAGCCCGTCCCTGAAAGCCGAGCGCGGATCTCCTGTGCGATCTTCTGCTCCTGGCCGATGGTCGTCTTGAGCATGTAGAGGAACGAGCAGACATCGCCGTACATCTCACCCAGCTGGGATACGACCGGACGATGCTGCATCACGCTCACCTCGTCCGAACCGGGCATCTCCTCGGGGCTGATCTTGTTGATGAATC
>JAKUTA010000165.1 GCA_022447885.1 Candidatus Poseidoniales archaeon
CCTGTGGCAGGGGAACGAACTGCGCTTCGGCAAAGTGAGAGAAACTGCGTCAGGGAAGGCGAACCCTTCGATCTCGGTCGGAGGGGGAGCTGACCCGAACCGGTGAAGAGGAATCGGTCGAAAGGCCAGGAAATCCGATCCGGTGGGGGGAAGCGAAGAACTCGACAAACCAGAAGGGAACAGAAGGAACCGAAAGGAACCGGAAGGGAACAGAAGGAACAGAAGGAACCGACCTGAACCTCAGCAGGGAGAAGAAGGGGACGCAAGGAACCGGATTCGAACTGCACCAGCGGAGGCTGGTGGGCGGGGGAAGTTCGACCTCCGGATCGAACCCGCCCACCAGTTCTCCCAATCCCCCGTCTTTTTCGACGAGATGAGGCTTGTCCAGTCCCTTCGTGTTCTAATGGTTGCGACGCTCGAAGCGCTGCGCGAGCCGATTGCACAACCCTCTTCTCGACGCCGAATCCACTCGAGTATCTGATGCCAGTTGGGCGACAGTTCACTCTCCGGTCATGCTCTCTGGGCGCACCCACTCGTCGAACTGCTCGTCTGTCACCAGACCCAGTTCGAGCGCGCTCTGGCGCAGGGTGGTGCCGTTCTCATGGGCTCGCTTGGCGATCTTGGCAGCGTTGTCATAGCCGATGTGCGGGTTGAGCGCGGTCACCAGCATCAACGAGTTCTCGAGGTGGGAGGCGATGTTCTCTTCATTGGCTTCGAGCCCGGAGATGCAGCGGTCAGCGAAGGAGCGGCAGGAGTCGGACAGCAGGCGGATGCTGTGCAGCAGCGCGTGGATCATCAGCGGCTTGTAGACGTTCAACTCGAAGTTCCCTTGACTTCCCCCCACTGTCACCGCCGCATGGTTGCCCATCACCTGGCAGCAGACCATCGTCAGTGCCTCCGCCTGGGTGGGATTGACCTTCCCGGGCATGATGCTCGAGCCCGGCTCGTTCGCCGGCAGCGACAGTTCACCGATGCCGCAGCGTGGCCCTGAGCCGAGCCAGCGGATGTCGTTGGCGACTTTCATCAGCGAGACGGCGAGAGTGTTCAGCGTGCCGCTCATCGCCACGATGGCGTCGTGGGCTGCGAGTTGGGCGAACTTGTTGTCGGCGGAGGTGAACGGCAGTCCGGTCCTGCGGGCGATGTGCTCGGCCACCAAGTCGGCGAACTCGGGGTGCGAGTTCAGTCCGGTGCCCACCGCGGTTCCGCCCAGGGCGAGTTCGTGGAGGTCCTCGAGCGAGAACTCGATGCGCCGGATGTCGGCGTCCAGTTGGGCCACATACCCGCTGAACTCCTGTGACAGGGTGAGCGGGACGGCGTCCATCAGGTGGGTGCGCCCGATCTTCACTATGCCTTCGAACTCGGCGACCTTGGCTGCCAAGGATGAGCGCAGATGGTTGACCGCCGGCAGCAGCCGGTGGCTGACCTCCTCAACGGCGGAGATGTGCATCGCGGTCGGGAATGTGTCGTTGCTGCTCTGGCCTCGGTTGACGTGGTCGTTCGGGTGCACCGGCTGCTTGCTGCCCAGTTCACCGCCGGCCATCTCGATGGCGCGGTTGGCGATCACCTCGTTGCAGTTCATGTTCGTCTGCGTGCCTGAACCGGTCTGCCAGATGCGCAGCGGGAAGTGCGAATCGAGCTCGCCCGAGATCACCTCGTCGCAGGCGGCGCCGATCAGTTCGCCCAGTTTCCCATCGAGTTCATCCAGCTCGACATTCGTCGCGGCTGCCGCCTGCTTGAGCACACCGAAGGCGCGGATGACCGGACGCGGCATCAGGTCGTCGCCGATGTCGAAGTTGAGCAGCGAGCGGGCTGTCTGTGCCCCCCAATAACGGTCGGCGGCAACCTCGAGCTCACCCATCGAGTCCCGCTCCAGGCGCACGTCGCCCGCACTGGCTTTGGCGCTGCGCTCGGAGACGTCCTCGGGCACCTCGGACGGACCCCGCGCTTCCGCTTGCAGGCCCTGCTCGATCAGTCGCGCGATGGTCGCCGAGCGTCCGTGCTCGCGTCCCTTCCCGACCTGCCTGTCGAGCCTGCGGGCCAGTTGCTCGGGCAGGCTCACGCTGATGATGCGGCGGTCGCCCGCCCGATGTCTCGCCATGGTGTGGGCCTGACTTGCTTATTTATTAAATATGACCTATTAACGGCTCATAGAACAGCCTTGCTCACCTGAATTCATCTCTCAAAGCGCAAGTCGCGAACGGCTGGAGTGCTCACTCGCGAGCGACGGAGATGATCTGCACCGGGTTGACTGGGCGGTCTCCCGCACCGGTGGGTGTGTGCTCGATGGCACCGACCACATCCATCCCTTCGACGACCCTGGCGAACACAGGATGCTTGGAGTCGGTACCCCTGTCCCACCAATCGAGGAACGAGTTGTGCTTGGTGTTGACGAAGAACTGGGAACCACCGCTGTTGGGACCACTATTCGCCATGCTCAGAGTCCCTACCTCATTGGAGAACTTGGCGCTGTCGAGGTGCTCGTCCTGGATGCTGTAGCCCGGGCCGCCCGTGCCGCAACGTGGGGAGTTGGGGTCGCGCGAATGAGGGCATCCACCTTGGAGCATGAACCCTTGGATCACCCTGTGGAAGTGCAGCCCATCGTAGTAGCCGTCGTCCACCAGTTTCAGGAAGTTCCCAGCCGTGATCGGCATCTCCTCGGTGAACAGTTCGATGATCACGTCACCCTCGCTGGTCTGCATTCTCACTCTCGTCATCTCAATCCTCGTGGCGGCTGTGCGAGCCGCTCCCTTTGAGAGTGTGGGAGGTCGCCTCCGCAGTGAACCAGCCTCACTGTCCGCTCCGGAACATGACATCCACGTTCAAGAGGTCCGAGAGTCCCGACCTGTCGAACTCCGAGTTCTGCCGCTCATGGATCCTGCCGTCGCGTATCAGCCATACATCCGTCACTTGGGTGTCGATCTCCACTCCTGTTGGTGCAACGGCCTGTACCTTGCCGGTGTGTGTTCCCCTCACGCGCACCTTGCTCACCACGATATCTCCTGCGGGGATGAGGTCGATGATGCTGCAGCGCAGGTCCGGGAAGGCGGCCAGCGCTGCCTGCACGTAGAGTTTGTAGTCGCTGAAGGAGACCTTTCCATGGGGGCCACCCTGAGCGGTGAAGTCGGGAGAGAACAGCTCGTCGGCCAGGTCGACGTTCTTCCCGTTCCAACCCTCCTCGAGCCAGCGCCGTACGATCTCGACGTTCTCCTCCTCGCTCAACTCACCCGTCCCCGGACCGCGGTGGGGGGGATGGCGATATTTTCGCTTTCGGGTGATTAATTTAGGGCACGCGTCACGCGTCGCCTTCGATATCTGCCAGTGTGAGCAGTGGTATCAGTCGGATTCCAGCGTTAGCGAACGCTTCCGCGCCGCCTTCCTGACGGTCGAGGATGGTGATGCATGCGACCACCTCACAGCCGATCTCGACCAGTCGTTCCACCGCCTTGAGCGCTGAGCCCCCGGTGGTCGTCACATCCTCGAGGATGACGCACCTGTCACCCGCGGAGAGGGTGCTGCCCTCGATTCCCGGTGGGTTTCCGGTCTTGCGCCCGCCCCTTCCCTTCGCCTCCTTGCGGATGATGAATCCGTAGAGCGCTGAGCCGATCGGTGCCTTGGCGATGGCGATGCCGGTCAGCGGGACCGCCCCGAGTTCAAGCCCGCCGATGGCGTCTACGTCGAGACCCTCGAGTTCAGCGTGCATGAGCACGCCGAGCAGGTGGGCGCATTCAGGGTCGAGCATCACCGGTTTCATGTCGAAGAAGTGGCGGCTGGTGCGGCCGCTGGCGAGGGTGAACTCCTCAGTGTCCGAACACAGCCAGGCGAGGTCGCGCACCTTGACGACCAATCGCCCACGCGCATCAGTGGTCTCGGTATTTAATCACATCTGCTCGCCGAACACCGCTCTCGACC
>JAKUTA010000166.1 GCA_022447885.1 Candidatus Poseidoniales archaeon
AGACGGGTTGGATCAGCAACGACGGCCATGAACGCTGCCTTGCTTGGAAATTGGTTGAAGCGCACCTGGTGCCAATCCCGTCCGTCACCGACGATTGTTCCTTCAACTGTGAACCAGCCAGGGATCCTTACACCGTGCTGTGAGGCGACTACTGCCGCACCCGACTGGTACGCCTCCATATGTGCGGGGGTCTGAACCCCGGCATCTACGTCTTCGAACCGCAACACGTGCATCACCACTACTGGACCATCGTCTTTCGTCGGCGGGTATGGAACATCGGCCCAGTCGACGGGTTCTAAATCGGGTGGCGGCTCCGGGACCTGCAGGGGTTGGCACCCGATGACGAAGGTCTTTTGCATCCCGGCCTCCTTGTGTTTGTGGGATTCCTGGAATTGGGGGCGCGACTGCATGTCGATGAGCGACTTGCGGGTTGGGTATTTCACAACAGCGATGCGATCCCAGACGGTGTCATCGCCGAGGAGTTGCTGGTCTACGTCTCCTAAGAAGACGATCTCGGCTCCGACCGCCGTCAGCGAGTCGATTGGCGAGTAGAGGTCATCTGCCGCTTGACCAGAGATGGTCGTCTTTCGGCCGTCTACGTAGTCGGCCACTTCACGGTATTTCATCAAGTTGACCATCCATACCGGGCCATCGTCAGCTGGTGAAGTAGTAGCCAACTGGCTGCCGTATTCCCGGTCGACGAGGCCGTAGCGAGGCTTATTGCTACTCATCTGGTACTTCCTTCAGTTAGGAGTCGTGGTCATCTTGGATGGGGCTACAGATCCTGGGCAGCTGGGAGCCCCTTGAGGGAGTACGACAGGGTGTGCGGTTCCTCCCACTCGACGACCGTCTCTATGAGGGCTGACCGACCAACCTGCACACGACGAGTTGTACCGACATCTGATGCTCCCTCGGTGAGGAAGCATGAATGTTCGACGTTGGGCGCCCACGAACTCATGGTCTCGAACTCGGACAGCACCTTCCAGACCTCGGTCGGTGCGGCATCAACGAGGCGGGACCGCTCGACAGTGGTCATGAGGCCATGAAGTCGATGAGCAGTGCAGCCAACACCGGTCCCTGGTCTTCTTGGAGGAAGTGACCTGCGCCCTCGATTGTCGTGTGAGGTTGGCCCTGGGCTCCAGGGACTCTGGCCAGGAAGGGAGTTTCGCCGCCCTTGGTCACCGGATCGAGGTCACTGAACGCGACCAGGAACGGCTTTTCGAACTGTTCGAGCACCTTCCACGCCGCCTTGTTGGCGGACACTTCCGGGTCGTCGGAGGTGGTGGGCACAAGAGAGGGAAAAATCCGGGCTCCGGCCTTGTAGGAATCGTCGGGGAAAGGGGCGTCGTAGGCAGCGATGACTTCATCTGGCAGGTCGGTGGTGCATGCGCCGTTGACGAGTTTGCCAATGGGGAACACCGGTGATTCCTGGGAGAACTTCTGCCAGGCCATGAAGGCTTCCGACCCACCTCCGCCGGTTGGTAGGCCCGTGTTGCCAATGGCCACTCGTGCGTATCGGTCGGGTTGGTCGGCCACCAGCCGTAGGCCGATGAGGCCGCCCCAGTCCTGGCCGAAGAAGGTGATGTCCTGCAGATCGAGATGGTCGAAGATGAGCGACGAGGCCCAGACAACGTGACGGGCATAGCTGTAGTCGGTCATCTCCGTCGGCTTGTCACTACGGCCGAAGCCAACGAGGTCGGGGGCAATCACCCGGTGACCGGCGGAAACCAGCGGCGGGATCATGTCGCGATAGAGGTAGCTCCACGATGGCTCACCGTGCATCAGCAACACGACGGGACCGTTGGATCGGCCTTCGTCTAGGTAGTGGACCCTCAACGTGCCACTGTCGCCATCGGGTAATTCGGCATAGTGCGGTTCAAATGGGTAACCGGGTAGATCGGTAAATCGATCATCGGGCGTTCGAACAGTGTCCATGTCTCTGTTTTCCTTTGGGTCTGATCGGTTCAGCTCGGGTGGACTTCGACCCTGTGCAGGTCGTCGCCCAACTCGATGGTGCCGGCGAAGTGGGTGGCGGCGAGTTTGCGCCAGTCCTCGCCACCGCCGGATGGGAATGCTGGTACGTAGTGCGTGAGCACCAGGGTCTCCATACCGGCCCGCGCCGCTGTTTTCGCAGCCTCCTCGGGAGAGGAGTGGTAGTCGAGCGTGTCGTGCATCCTCTTCACCGGGACGTTCTCGATGACGTCCTTGCGGATGACCGTGTGCACCAGAGCCTGCGCACCGATGCACAGCCTGTCGAGGCCTTCGCATGGCACGGTGTCACCCGCGACGACAACCGAAGCACCGTCATAGTCGAAGCGGAATCCGATGCTGGGTTCGACCGGCTTGTGGTCTGTGGACGCGCAGGAGACACCTACCAGTCCGCCGAGGTCGATCTTGCCTCCGGTCACCTCGATGACCTCGACAGGGGGTGGGTAGTCGAGGTCGTCGTGGTGGGCAATGCGGTAGCCAATGTCAGGTCCCAGCGAGGCGAGGATGTGGTCTACAACCGTCCGGGTCCCAATTGGACCGACGATGGTGAGCGGCGATGGTTCGAAGGTCATGACCCATCTGGTGGTGATCACGTCGTTCAGGTCGGTGATGTGGTCGCTGTGCAGATGGGTCAGTAGCACAGCACTGAGTTGACCTGCGCTGCTGGCTGCGCCCCCCAGGCGCATGAGCACGCCTCGGCCGGCGTCGATAAGGAACTGTTCGGTGCCACCCGTAACGAGCGTGGCCGGTCCGGCCCGGTTCGGATCGGGCATGGGGCTACCGGTCCCCAGGAGTGTGATGGCAAGCATGCGGTTGACTCCTCTCTGGCTGAACGGTGGGGCTCAACGATGGGCCGGCGCCATGTAGAACCAGAACGGGAAGGGGGCTTCCTGGTCCTTGAGTGCCGTCCGGGCTGCCATGATGGTCCGGCCGGCTTCGGTCCCTTCGAAGAACCAGGCTTCGGCCGCTCGTCCACCGGGGGTTGAACCGGTCACGAGTCCCATCGCTGCTTCCTCGTAGTAGGTGCGGATGTCGTGGCTGACGGTAATGGTGTTCTTCCCAGATAGGTCGAACTCCTCCCACGATGCACCTGTAGCCCACTGGTGGAGGACTTCGAGCGCGGCCGGCACGGAGTCTGCGTCAATCGCCCGGCCGACCGATGTCGTCCCACATGCCACGAGCGCTCGGTCGTATGCCGCACGCAGGCCCTGCGCTTCGTCAACCGGCGGCGGGATGTCCGGGTCATAGCGAGGCGGAATCGAACAGACCATGGGGGTCTCATCAGACTCCACGACCTCTGGATGGGTCGCCAGTACCGGCTCGGATGCACCGAGCAGTTCGAGGCCTCGCTCGATGACCTCGCGTTGGAACACCACATCCGACGGCTTGCCGAGAGGTCGACCGAGTGGGAACTCTCAATAAAGAGCCCTGGGTGGAGACATCCTCTCGACGACCTCGATCATCGACGCGAAAACGATCGTCGAGAGGCCAGCAGATTCAAAAACGTGGGCGAGCGTACTCACGTCGCCTCTGAGAGAGCGTGCGCGGCAAGTTTCAGGGCGTCGACGTCCGACCGTTCGTTTTCCAGGCGGCAACATCACTTGACCAAGTGGTATGGGTCCGAAACGACGGTCCCGCCGTCACCATCGAAGTCGAAGGTCCGGACCACACGACCATCGAGTTCCAATAGGCCCTCCGTCGCGATCAGCCACAATGGGCAGGAATCCGCCACCATGGATTAGTCAAACTCGTCCCATTCTCATTTTCCAAGTGAACAACGGTGCGTGGGCCTTCTTGACCCAGAGCCAGCGGCGACCAACGCTCATCTCTACCCGGTTGCGCGGTGGGCGAGCCGGGTACGCCGACATCCTCACCGCCCTGTCACCCATGTCCAGGATGCACTCCAGGAAAAGCG
>JAKUTA010000167.1 GCA_022447885.1 Candidatus Poseidoniales archaeon
GCTTCACTACCCGCCTTCGTCGAGATCCGGCCCGACGTCGACCTGGACCCCGGGTCGAACCGGATCACCCTCATGATCACCGTGTACCTGATCGGGAACGCTCTGGGCCAGGTGCTCTGCGGACCGTTCGCCGACCGGTTCGGCCGGGCCCCGCTGGACTCCCGCTACGGTGCGGACCGTGAGTGAACCGCCACGCCACGGTCCCCGCTACGGCACCGTCGACACCGACTACGCCCTCCGTATGACGGCTACCCCACCCGAAGAGGACGGGCCGGTATGGATGGTCAACC
The DNA here is from genome assembly GCA_022447885.1 of Candidatus Poseidoniales archaeon. GTDB lineage: Archaea > Thermoplasmatota > Poseidoniia > Poseidoniales > Thalassarchaeaceae > JAKUTA01. Next base: position 291 of record JAKUTA010000167.1, read on the forward strand.
TCATGAAGTACCGGGAGATAGCCGACTACGGCGACGTGGCACGTCTAGATGGCGAGGATGCCGCGCCTCATTTCCTCGGAGCAATCGTGGTCGGTCAGCAGAGTTCCCCAACCGGTGACATAGCGGTACGCGACGTGGTTGACGGTCAACAGCGCCTCATCACTCTTCAGCTTCTGCTTGACGCTGTGGAGGAGGTCATCCGTTCTTACGGTCGTGAAAAGGACAGCTTCCAGATTCGACCCTTGATCTTGAACGACCCCAATCTCTTGGACGGTGACGATCGGTTCAAGGTGTGGCCCACGAAGGTCGATCGGGAGGCGTACCGGACAGCCCTGCTGGTCGGCCCGTAGCGTTGAGGCCGTGGAGGCTCACGACTACTACAAGTTCGAACCAGAGGCGGACCTCAGGGGGGCGAACCTCAGAGGGGCAATGCTCGAACGGAAAAACCTCGAACGGGCGAACCTCTCTTGTGCTCATGGAGATCCATCTCTGGTAGAGCAGTGATTCGACCCAGCATTGCTGGCTTGAGATCACTGATCGATCCGGCCTCGGGGTGCCCGGAAATGACCATCCGCACAGAACTCGACACCCACGGGCACCTAAAGGCCAGGGGTGACTGTTCTATCTGGGGGAGACCCTCACCTGACCACCGCCCGTCGCGGAGAGTCTGAAATGGCCGGACACGAATTTCAAGGGATCTGGACGGGTCGCCTCCTTCCGGTGACGATTGCCATGGTGGTGGTGATGGGCTTGGCCGCCTTCGATGGAATGGCAGTCGTTGCAGCCCTGCCGAGCATCGCCGCGGATCTAGGTGACGTCATCTTGTTGCCCTGGGTCTTGACCGTCTATCTGGGAACTTCTGCGGTTGCCGTCCTGATCGGAGGACCTGTCATCGACGCGATCGGTGTTCGTCGGACCTTTCGGGTAACCGGTGTCTGGTTCCTTTGTTCGAGCGCCGCGGTTGCTGTGGCGCCGACCATGCCAGTGTTGGTGGCAGTCCGCGTGGCGCACGGCTTCGGGGGTGGACTGGTGATGGCCGTCGTCCTGGCTACCGTCGGTATTGCTTATCCGGCTCAGTTGCGACGGAGGGCGTTCGCCGCTGTTTCCATGGTTTGGGGAGTAATGAGCTTCGGCGGACCGGCAGTGGCCGGGCTGCTGCTTTCTGTTGGAGGATGGCGGTTCGTGTTCGCCGTCCAGTTGCCACTCACCGCCCTGGCTCTGGCCGTGGGTTGGTCCACCCTGCCGGGGACGCGCCGTCGGCCAACTGCGATTAGTACTGACTGGGTAGGGGTGGCCCTGATCTCTGCGATCGTCGCACTCTTGTTGGCCGCAGTCAGTCAGATCGGAGTTCGGTCACCAGTGGCAGGTGTTACGGCGGCTCTGGCTTTTGTTGCCGGAGCGGTCTACTGGCACCACGCAGGTCGAGTAGAGGAACCGATCTTGGCACGGGCCCACATCACCCGCTTCCCTCTCGCTTGGGTTCACCTCACCGCAGGGCTGGTGATAGTTGCGGGAATGACTGTTGACAGCTACCTGCCGTTGTACGTGCAACTCACCAGAGGGCGCTCGGTTCAGTTCGCCGCCTTCTCGATCACCTTCCTCAGTGTCGGATGGACGTCTGGTTCTTTCATATTCAGTCGGCTCTTGAGCCATTGGAGAGAATCTGCCGTCATTCAACTTGGTGCCATTCTGAGTGTGCCATCCCTGGTAGCTACGGGACTGTTGGTGGCAGGAAAACAGCCACTCATTTTAATCCTAGGGACGTTCGTCCTCCTGGGCCTCTCAATCGGCCTTGTGTCCACTGCCTCCCTAACTCTGATACAGGCGTCTAGTGACGAATCTGAAATGGGCCGAGTAAACGCAGCCCACCAGTTCGTGCGCAACCTGAGCTTCACATTGGCGGTAGCCCTTGGCGGGGCGGTAATCCTGTCGGTGGTCGAAGCCCGTGTCGGCGACGTGGAGACGGTGCGTGACGTGCTCGCCGGGGCGGAACTCTTAGTCGGGCCTGAGACCATGGACGCTGTTGGCGATGGCCTGGCATGGGCTCACGTGCCGAGCGTGGCTATCGCCTTGGGGGGCTTGATCGTGGCGCGTTCTCTCATTCGTCGCGAGAGGGCTTGAGTCGCCACCGCGCTCTGCATACCGCGTCGATGTCCAGGTGCTTCAGACGATGGACCTTCGCTAGTCACGAGGTCAACTCGGCCACCACAGCAGCAGCCATCTCTGCCATGGAAAAGAAGCGGTGGTCGGTTACTGGAAGACCAGCAGTACCGGTCTCCGAGAAGCGGTTTCGGTCGATCCAAGCGTTGTCAAGACCGATTGAGCGGGCCGGGATGTGGTCGTGCCTGATTCCCTGGGCCGTATGCAATATGTCCGACTTGCCATGCCCCAGGTCAGACTCCACGTGTTCGATCAGGTACTCGAAGTTGGAGAGGTCCGGCTTGTACGAGCCGATGTCCTCCGCTGTGTAGATGGCATCGAACTCGACGCCCAGCAGGGTGTTGGAGGCTGCAAAGCCCGCACGATCAACGTTCGAGAGGATCACAAGTCCGAAGTGCTCTGACAGGAGCTGGAGAGCATCGGCCGAGTCGGGAAACGCCGGCCAAGATGGGACTGACGCTCCGAACGCATAATCGAGCATTGGTGACGTGACCAGCGCCAGGTCCTCAGCTAGCGCCCGGTGCACGCATTCCAGAACGGTGGGATAGGGCATGGTGGGAGCTGTGGCCTGCTGCTCCGCCTCCAAGTTGTTGAAGGCCGCAATGAGGGTGTCTCGCGTGAGGCCCGTCGGTAAATTCTCCGCCAGGAGCGGCTGGAAGGCATCCCAGATCCCAGCCTCCCAGTCGATGAGGGTGCCGTAGCAGTCGAAGGTTAGAACTGAGTGGTCGGTGAGCCGACGAGTCATGTCCTCCAGTCTGACCTACGAGGCCCGGACCTTCCTGACGACCTGCTCACCTGTAGCAACAGCGACCACGGCCAAGATGGCGGCCACCTGGTTGGCTGTGACGGGTAGGAAGATCAGCACGGCGGCGACGATGGCCTCGACGAGGCTCCAGAATCGTGCGGGGGGTAGGTACTGAGTGAACATCAGTTTCTCCTTTGAGTAGACAGGCGACCCACCAGACGGTCGAGCCGCCGGCGGAGGTCATTGAGGGTTCCGTGGTTGGGCATGAAGTAGTCGGCCACCAGGGCAGCGGACTCGGTCTCGGACCGGTGGTCCATGACGCCTCGGTGGTGGTGGGTCTCACGGCGTAGCCGGACGAGGAAGCCGCGACGGGCCCACACGGCCTCGGCCTCGTTGGGGAACCTCACGTCGGTGATGACGACGCGCTGGCCAGGCTGGAAGGGCTCGATCTTCTGGAATGTCCGGTTGATCCAGATGTCGGGGCCGAACATGTCCCGGCCGACCTCGGTGCCGAGCACCTGGAGGCAGCGTCGGACCTCCGGCCAGCGGTGCTTGGCGTCGGTCCAGCCCCAGGCCCGGACGACCTCGTCCAACTTGTAGAACGTGTCGACCATGGGGTTCAGGGCCAGGGCTGCCTGGCGGATGGGGTCAGCGAAGGCCACCTGGCGGAAGTCGTGGTGGGTGACGAGGTGGTCGGCG
>JAKUTA010000168.1 GCA_022447885.1 Candidatus Poseidoniales archaeon
GCCATACTCGAGTTGGACGAGTCGAACAATGCCCTTGCGAACAGTCAGCAGTTCTGTGTGCAACAGCCGAACCTCCGGGTCGTGTCCGTCAGCGCGCCCGCGAGCGCGACCTCAGGGCAGAGCGTGGATGTCGTCGTATCCATCCAGAACAGCGGCGGCTCGGCGGCACCCACATTCGAGTACAGGCTCCTGCTCTCCTCAGACTCCTCGCCGAGTCCAGATGATGTGCTGCTGGACACCTTCAACGTGCAAGGACTGGCTGCGGGCAGCAGCACGTCGCGGACGCTTCCGGTCCAGTTCGCGAGCGATCTGGTCGGGACGTACCACTTCGTGGTGGAAGTTGATACCGGGCAGAGCGTTGCTGAGGAGGATGAATCCGACAATTCAGGTGCTTCAGTGCAGATTCGCATCAGCGCCCCGACGCTGGACCTGCTGGCGGAGCACATCGAGTCAGCCACCTCGGCTGAGCCGGGCCAGACACTGGAGATCCGCTGGGGCGTTGAGAATCTGGGACAAGATGAACTCGGATTCCAGGTCGACATCTGGCTGTCAGCAGACCGCTCGCTCGATGAGGGTGACACCCTGCTCATCACCACCTCAATCACCTCGCTTGCAGGGGGTGCACAGACCGACCAGACCTCGATGGTGCACCTCACGGACAACATGACCGGAAGCTGGTGGCTGCTGCTGCACGTCGACTCGGCGGGGCAGCACGCAGAGGATGACGAGGTGAACAACCTGCTCGCCGCCAGCCGCAGTCTGCGCATCGACACCGATGCTCCCGAGCCCGTGGGCAATGGGCTTCCCGGATGCGATGATCCGAACAGCGATGGAGAGAGCGGAAGCGATGCCGCCGGCACCCGTTCCTCGGCCACCAATCTCGGCCTCGACCCGGTCGCCGTGACGATCGATGGTTGCCTGCTCGGTTCCGATGCGGACGACTGGTACTCGTTCGTGCTCAGCGTCAACAACCAGACGACGATCGCGCTGACCGTAGAAGGTGCTGAGTTCAGCATCGACCTGCACAACGGCACCATAATGCTCGAACACGCCAGCACCGACATCCTGACGCCTGTGGTGACGGTGTCGGTGCTCAATCAGGACGCGGACAACTCCTCGCTGCTGTTCCACATCCACGTAAGCCGAGCCACCAATGAAGCGGGAGGTGCCTATCGCCTGCGCCTGGCCACGGTCAACGGGAGTGAGGACACAGACCTGCTTCCCCCGCCAGCCCCCGAACTGACTCCGCTGGAGGAATGGACCTCGGCTGACGAACTGCTGCTCGAATGGCCGCAGGTGGTCGACGAGGGGTCGTCGGGACTGTCGCACTACGAGGTGCGCTGGGCTGGTGGGCTCTGGTCGCCGGTGTCGAACAACTCGACCAGCCTGAACATCTCGGTGCTCGCCGACGGGCGCCACTCGCTGGAGGTACGGGCGCTGGACAACGCCGGCAACGTCGGGCCGGCGAGCGCCATCTGGGTGCGCATCGATCGCTCCCCTCCCACTGTGATCGTCTCACAACTCGACGCCCAGCACTCCGGGCCCCCCGTGCTGCACGTGGGAGTGGTGGTGGATGACGGCGAAGGTAGCGGGATCGGTTCGATACAGTGGTCGTTCGACAACCACACCTGGATCGATTTCCCACCGAGCGGGGCGATCATCTGGTCGGACTGGGACGACCTCGACCTCTACGTGCGCGTGACGGACGGAACCGGTTCGAACACGACTGCGCATCTCGACATCGTCCCACCGAGTCCTCCAGAGAGCGATGACGGCCCGAGCGACAGCAGCCCGGATGGATCGGTGTCGGGTACCTCCGTCGGTGAAGTGACGATGTGGGTGCTGATCGTGCTGCTGCTGGCGGGGGTCGCCGCGGCGGGCATCTTCCTCGCATTCCGCGGTCGTGGCTACGACGACGACGATGAGCACGATGAGGGCGAGGCCCCCGCGCCACCACCCCTCGTTGCCGTGGCGCCCACGGTGGTGCACGCCGTGCAGTTGCAGCATGTCGCTGACCACACCTGGCTGCCATCCGGCGGCGCATACGACCAATCGACCGGTGAGACTGTCTACGTCGCTCCCGACGGCAGTCGCTGGTGGCAGCAGCCTGACGGTTCCTTCCTGCTGGAAGCCACCGAGGCCAAGCCATGAGCGACGCTGTCTTCGATGCCGAGGTCATCGATGCCGAAGTCGCTGATGCTGTGCCCTCTGACCTGTTGCGTGAAGGCAGATTCGACATCGGTGCCGACCCGCGGTTCCGCTACACCTGGTTCTTCATCATCTATCTCGGGTTCTCGATGCCGGGCGCCTTCCTCGCCTACTGGGGATTGACGCTCGGGCAGGGGGAGCATTTCGGGCTGCACTACGCGACGGTCACGATCTGGTGGATGGCCACGCAGATCCCGTTCTTCCTGCGCCCGGTCGCCTCAGTCGTCGTCGACAAGAACACAGGTCTTCCCGGAGGTCGGCGCCGGCCGTGGATGGCCATGGGGATCATCGGCCACATCGTCCTGCTGATGCCACTGCTGTTCATCGATCTGGGCAGCAACACGTCCCTCTGGTTCCTCGTCGTGATGGTCGCCTTCATCCCGCGGGTGTTCGCCGAGCAGGCGATCGGCGGCCTGATGATCGAATACCTGCCCAAGCCCGGGAGCATCAACGCCACCATCGCGCTCGCGTACCGTGTCGGTGGCAACGCCATGGCGCTGATGATGGCGGCGCTCATCGGACAGTCTCTCGTCGAGTCGTACGACACCGTCTTCCTCGCCACGTCGGGAATCCTGGTCGTCGGTCTGCTTGGCGGGCTCGGGTTCGTGCTGCTGATGCGCGAAGGGAGCATCCTGCGCGGGCCGCACGCCACTCAGATCGCGCAGGAGGGCGGTGAACAGCGCGTGGTTGCGGACAGCGTGGCCGAGGCTCTGGAGAAACCGGAGTTGGACTGGCCCGAGGGGACGAGCACGTGGACGAAGTTGCAGGGGGCACTCTCCACCAAGACCGCGGTGGCGGCGCTGGTGATCGCGTTCTTCCTGCCGCTCGGAGACGGCTTCGAGGCGATGTTCCGTACCTTCCTGTTCCAGGAGCTGGCCTGGTCGGATGCCCGCGTGACGAATTGGGGATTCTGGTTCGGAATAGTCACACTCCTCGGCCTCATCGGGCCGATACTGTCCGACTACCGTGACCGCAGACAGATGCTGAAACTCTACGCCCTGCTGTCGGCCGGCTGCTATCTCGCTCTCTCTCTGTCGATGCTGCTGCCGGTTCCGTGGTGGGTTCCCGTCGCTCTCTGGTTCCCGACGCTGGTGTTCACCGACTGGATGATGTTCACCTTCATCGCCACCTGGGTGGAGATATCCGACCCGCGTCTGGCCTCCACGCACTTCTCGCTCTACCAGATGCTGCAGGCGATCTCGGCGACGTTCATCATGGTCGGATTGGGCACGCTCATTCTGTGGGTGTCGGGCGAGGCCTTCTGGCTGCTGTTCGGGATGGCGACGCTGGGGCCGGTGATCGGCTGGTTCCTGTTCGGATTCCTCGAACTCGATGAGGAGAAGCGCGGAACGGACAGTTTCGACCTCGATGCGGTGTCAGCCCGCCTCCAAGGTGTCCTCCAGAGGGTCGTTCCGACCGCCGCCAGCATGGTGGTCGCCGACGCCCGCCCACGCATGCGCATTGCCGCTGCGCTCGTCGGCGTTCTGTTGCTCGTCGGAGTCGTAGCCGCATCGAGTCAACTCAAATACACTGAGGACGTTGAGGCCACCGAATGGTCTGCGGAGTTCAACACGAACATGACTGTGGCAGGATCCTATGAAGTTCTCTCACCCGGCGAGACCGGTTCGGTGGAGATCGACATGCAGAACCCGG
>JAKUTA010000169.1 GCA_022447885.1 Candidatus Poseidoniales archaeon
AGGTCTCCATGCCGCGCCACACATCTGCACGACATTCGATGTCGGGCGGTGGAGCGTGGACGAGATAGAGGTCGACCTGCTCGAGTCCGAGCCGCTCAAGACTCGCCTGACAGTGTTCGAGCACCGCGTCGTGGCTCGTCGCATCCAGACTGCGCAACTTGGTGGTCACGAACACCTCGGAGCGCTCTATTCCGCACTCTGCGAGCGCCTCTCCGACTTCCACTTCATTCTCGTAGACCTTGGCTGTGTCAATGTGCCTGTATCCCGCCTCAAGCGCCCACAGACAAGCCTGCCTGCACAGCCCTGACTCCTTCATCAGGAATGTTCCCAGGCCGAACTGCGGCACCTCTGAGGTGTGCGCCAGTTCACCTTCAGGAGTGCGGTGGCCGATGGTGAGCATCGGTCCGTGCATGAGCCGGCTTCATCGGCTTGCCACATATGCATTTGCTGCGGTTCAGGAGCGGAAGTCGGCGAGCAGGTCAGCGAGCGCCTGCTCGCTCGGTCGCAACTCGTCGTCGCTCAGATCGACCAGCGGTGTGTCGGAGAGTGAGAGTTCCTCGTCGAGGGTCGCCTGGTCCGCATCGAAGTAGAGCAGGCCGGTGACGTGCATCTTGTCGACCTCGGCCTTGTGGATCGCCGCCAGCGCCGCCATCGCGTCGGACGGGTCATACTCGTTCCCGACCGTCTCGAGGCGCAGCGTGGCACCGTCGAACAACTCGATGTCCTGGTATTCTCCAGCGGGGATGTCGACCTCCTCGACCGGAGTGTGGTGCGGGATGTAATCGGGGGAGTGCAACTCCGTCTCGTTGTCCTTGACATAGCCATAGGAGCGGAAGAACTCGTCATTGTTGGCGAAGGTGACGCATGGACTGATGACGTCTATGACGGCGATGCCGCGGTGGCTCATGGCAGCCTTGATGAGCGCCGTCAACTGCTTCTTCGAGCCCGAGAACGAACGCGCCACGAACGAGCAGCCGAGGTTGATGGCCATCGCGCACAGGTCGATCGGGTTCTGCCGGTTCTCCTCCGCCTTGCGCTTGCGGCTGCCCTTCTCGACGGTCGCCGAGTACTGTCCCTTGGTGAGGCCGTACACCCCGTTGTTCTCGATGATGTAGACCATGTTCAGGTTGCGCCGGATCGCATGCACGAACTGCCCCATGCCGATGCTGGCTGTGTCCCCGTCACCAGAGACCCCGATGAAGCACAGGTCCTTGTTCGCCATGCAGGCGCCGGTGGTGACCGAGGGCATGCGGCCGTGCAGTGTGTTGAACCCGTGGCTCTTGCCGAGGAAGTAGGCGGGAGTCTTCGACGAACAGCCGATTCCGCTCATCTTGGCGATTCGCTCGGGTGGGATGCCGTTCTCCCAGGCGGCGTTGATGATAACGGTCGAGATCTGGTCGTGGCCGCATCCGGGACACAGCGACGAGGGCTTGCCCTGATAGTCAGATTTGGGCAACTCGATTATGTTGAGCTTGATGGTCATGCGTGGACCTCCTCGAGCACTTCCATGATGCGTTCCGCGTACACCCGCGCACGCGGGGGAATCCCGTCGGAGAAGGCGACGGAATGCACCTTGGGAACGAGTTCGATGGACAGCTCCTTGCGCAGGATGCCGTACATCTGGCCGTCGCGGTTGATCTCCAGCACGATGACGGTCTGATGCCGGGCCACGAACTCCTCGACCTTCGAATGCAGGGGAAGGGCGCGCACCCGACACTGGCTCACCTTGAGGCCGGTCTCCTCGAGGATGTCGTCGATCTCCTGGATGGTGTTCTCCATAGAGCCGTAGAAGATGATGCCCACCTCCAGTTCCTCCTCCTCGCGCAGCACCGGTGCCGGGAGTTTGTCCCGCGCTCCCTCGATCTTGCGTGCGAGGCGCTGCATGTTGGCGGCATAGATCTCCGGGTTCTCGGAGTAGATGCCGTCCTCGTCGTGGCCGGTGCCGCGGTAGAGTATCGGTTCAAGACCGGAACCGGGGAGCGTGCGATAGGCGATTCCGTCGCCGTCGACATCGCGGTAGCGCCCGTATTCCGGAACAGCATCGAGCGCCTCCTGCGTGCGGATCACCTTGCCGCGGTCCATCACGTCGGGATAGTCGAACCCTTTGCACACCCAGCGGTTCATGCCCAGGTCGAGATCACCGAACCCGAACACTGTCGTCTGGTAGCGCTCGGCGTAGTCGAACGCCCGCCAGGCGTACTCGAAGCACTCCTCGACCGTCCCCGGGATGAGCACGATGTGCTGCGTGTCACCTTGCCCAGCATAGTAGACCAGCGTCAGGTCACCCTGCTGCGTGCGCGTCGGCAATCCGGTGGACGGGCCGACCCGGTTGATGTCCCAGAAGACGGCCGGCACCTCGGCGAAGTAGGAGAGTCCGATGAATTCGGACATCAGCGAGATTCCAGGTCCACTCGTGCAGGACATCGCTCGGATTCCAGCCCAACCGGCTCCCACGACCATCCCCGCCGCCGCCAGTTCATCCTCGGCCTGAATGACGGCGCAGGTCGTCTTTCCATCCGCATCCACCCTCAGTTTCGGCAGGTGGTCGATGAGTTCCTCGGCGACCGATGATGCGGGGGTGATGGGATACCATGAGAGCAGTCCGATGCCACCGAATATTGAGCCGAGCGCGACCGCCTCGTTGCCTTCGATGAGGAATGCATCCGGGTCGCGCTCGCGCTCTTCGACGACGTACGGGTCGCTGACCTCGAGTTCGTCAACCACGAACTGCCTGCCAAGCTGCACCGCCTCTAGATTCAACTCGATGGCCTTCTGCTTGCCACCGAACTGCTTGGCGAGCGCCGCCTCCAACTTCGCTTCGTCCAGACCGAGCACCTCGGCGAGTACGCCGACGTAGACGATGTTGGCGATCATGCGCGACAGTTTCGGGTTCAGTCCGCGGGCGATCCTGGTCATCGGGACCGGATAGAGGATCAGGTCGTCGCGCTCGACGGGCAGCTTCACGTCGGAATTGTAGATGACGACCGTTCCCTGCTGCAGTTTCTCGAGGTCACCCACCCACGAATCCTTGTTCATCAGCACCTGGATGTGCGTGCGGTCCCCCGGAGCCTGGTAACCGGCGTCGGAGACTCGGACGATGTACCATGTGGGCAGTCCGGAGATGTTGCTCGGGAAGAGGTTCTTGCCGCTGACGGGGACCCCCATCTCGAACATCGTCTGCAGCAGGATCAGGTTGGCGCTCTGGGAGCCAGTCCCGTTCGCCGTGGCGATGTTGATGGTGAAGTCGTTGACGATGCGTTCCATCCTTCTCAAATGCCCCTGAAGACTCGGTTGCTCTGCCTCACCACGTGGGTTCCCTCGCCCTCACGCTGTTCCGCCCATACTTCATGACTTGAGACTTTGTGTTGCACATGCAGTCAAGGAAGCGCCTCTTTGAGGCGAAATATGACCTCTGAGGGCTCAGTTGCGGTCAGGGCGCGGGGTTGATGAATGAGACCCGACTCGGCCGCCCCATGATTCCGCAGAGCCTGAGGGACGCGTGGGCTGAGGGCGAGGCGCAGATCGAGGCCGGAGACTTCGATGCCGTGCTCGACACGCTGAGGAATGTGTGGGCCGAGCACAGCGACGCAGCCGACCATGCCAACACCTGGAAACTGGTCGGCGACGCCAAAGCCGGCCAAGCGCGCGAGATGGATCCCGTGAATCGCAAACTGCTGCGCGCCGCCCACGCTGAATACCAGAAGGCGCTCAAGAAGGACCACAAGCACCGCGCTGCTCGCCGTGCGGACAGCGCCCTGCTGGCGGAACTCGATGGCATGGGGGTGCGCGCCACCAACTTCCCGGCTCTGTTCGACGATGGCGCGCCGACGGTCTACGGACTGCTGGCGATCGTCACCTCG
>JAKUTA010000017.1 GCA_022447885.1 Candidatus Poseidoniales archaeon
CACTCACCTCATGCGACTGCGTTGAGCTCGGAGCGGAAGGGGGCGATTGACCTGCGATTGGCGACTATTCCGCAGTGCGCGCTCGCCTCCTCACCTAGCGAAACCCGGTCGGCGTGTACCTGTTTGAGGGCGCTCACCCAGTCATCCAGCCCCGCATCGGCTGGCACCACGATTCCACCAGCACCGACAGCTTCGGGCTGGGAACCGGTCGCCACCGACACGGTCGGGACGCCGAACAGCCCAGCCTCGTTGACCACCCGTCCCCATGAGCCGGTGCTGGCTACGGTCAGCATGTGTACGTCTGCTCGGCTGAACACCTCCTCGACAGGCGTGTGTCCGTGCCAGGTGGTGTTGGAGAACCTGCCCAGCGCCTCGGCGTACGACCCACCACCATGGACATCTATGCGCGCTTCGGGCCATGCTGCAGCGAGGTGGGGAAGCAGTCTCTGGTAGAAGGCGGAGCCCTTCTCGGGAGTGACTCCGACGATGGCGATGCGCGGCACATCGAGATCACCCTCCTCGGAGCGAGCGGACAATCCAGCCTTGCGCATGCCGTTCACCAGCACCGCGCTGCCGAACCTGCCGGCGAAGTCGACCGGGAGGCGCACGTTCCTGACCGCCTTGACATCGAAGGTCGCCGCCACCTGCTCGCCCAGCCCCGCGCCGGCGCAGCAGACCGCCGCCGCGCCCTCCAGGCTCGCGTGATATATCCCCGGATGGCGGAACTGCAGTTCATCGCGCACGAACACCACGTATGGGACCCCATGCGCCGTGAACCGCTCCGCGGCACCGGCCGACCAGTGCAACTGTGTCACACCCACCACCGGAGAATCGGTGTCCCTCTGGCTGCCTAGGATGGTGGAGATGTGCGCATCGATCGCCTTGGCGAATCTCGCGTTCGCCTTCCTCAGGTGCCTGCGCTGCAACCACCGTCGTGGTTGGCCGCTTTTCTCCGACAACCTCCACGCCAATCCGGACCAGAGGTCCTCCACCGGCAGGTCGAGCGCCCAGCGGGCGATCTGGGAATCCTCGGTCAACTCCGTGGGTGTGCCGCGTGCACCGCTCTGGAGAGCACTGACCGACCAGCCTTGCACAAGGGCAGTATCCGGAATATCAGGACTCGGTTCGAGTGGAATGTATGCTGGAGCGTCGGCAGCCAGTGGCCCGTCCCTCCCGACTCCTCTCAGCAGGGTTGCGAGGCTCATCTCGGCGCCACCGGCCGGCGGATCGAGGTCGCGCACAGCCGCGATGAGCAGCCCTGACATGCCCTCCTCCCATCGTCCTGCGCTCATCACATCACCGCTTCAGCGAGCACCCTGAATGAGTTCCGGCAGCATGATACCACCCAGCCGGCACACCGCCTCCGCATGGCGTTCAGCGTGGCGGTCGTCGGCACCGGCTACTGGGGCAGGAACCACCTGCGCACGCTCTCGGAGCTGCACACCGAGGGATTGCTCGACCGACTCATCGTCTGCGATGTCGACGAAGAGCGGGCGAGAGAGATGGCCGAGGAGTTCGGCTGCGACTGGCACACCGACGCCCTCACCCTCAATGAGAGGTTCAACATCAACGCCGCCACCATCGCCACTCCGACGCCGCAGCACGCCCCGATCGCCATCGCGCTCATGCAGCAGGGGGTTGACGTGCTCGTCGAGAAACCGCTGGCCATGAATGAGGTCGAGGCCGAAGAGGTCGTCGCCGCCGCCGCTACCAACGAGCGTCTGCTGATGGTCGGCCACCTGTTCCGTCATCACACCTCCATTCGTGAGGCGTGCAAGATGATCGCGCGTGGGGAGCTCGGCCCCATCCAGCACATCGAATCCGACCGCCTCTCGGTGCGCGCGCCCCGCTCCGACACCGGGGTCATCGCCGCGCTCGGCATCCATGTCATGGACATCTGCTGCCATCTGCTCGGCGACATCCCCCCTACATCAGTGACTGCCCTCGCTCTTCCATCGGACGAAGAGGGAATCGAGGATCATGCGGTCATCCATCTGCGGTTCCCCAAGGGCGCGGGGGGCAATCTGAGAGGAGTTCCATGCGTACTCACCGTCTCATGGAGAAGCCGCATCCGGGGCAAGGTTCGCGACCTGCGCATCATCGGCCGCGATGCCAGCCTGCACATCGACTATCTCGACCATGGAGGGTTGTGGATCCACCGTCATCCCGGCAATGCCCACGGCCAGCAATGGGGTGGATTCGACGCCGCACCACGTGACCGGGTCGAACTTCCGCTCGGTGAGCCCAGCCTGACCGCCGAACTGCGCCGATTCATCCACGCGTCAAAGGGGTTCACTGACGAGCCGTTGCTCACTTCCGGAGCTGTGGGCGTGGTGGGGGTGCGACTCGTGGAAGCGGCATTGGCATCCGCTGCTTCGGGGTCATCCGTCGCCTTCAACCAGCAGGCTGACTGAGCAGCATTCAAGAATCGGCCTTGAATCGGCCGACCTGATGGCGCCGAACCTGGCTGACCCGCTGCTCGGCCCACTCTACGACCTCTACGTCGCGGCGCTGGGCGACACAGCCGCCTGGGCACTCGGTCACCTGACGTTGTTGGCCATCGTCGCGCTCGTCGCCTGGGTGTTGAAGAATCGCCACGAAGTGATAACCAACCTCGACCTGAGGCCGCGCACCATCGGTGGGGCGCTGGTGTTCGTCGGTTCATTCGTCGCATTGACACTGGTGTGCAACCGCTTGTTCGGTTTCCCCCTCGGCGGCGCGGTGCTCACAAGTCTCCCGAGCCTCCTGTTCGTGCTCTGGTGCTATCGCTGGCTGGAGGGCGCGCGCGCCTGAGCATGCCCCTCTCACCCTCCGGTCAGGCGATGTCAGGGCCAGATACGTGATTTTCAACGGCCTCAAAGGTTCTTCAAGGGGGTTGGGGTCGGCGCATCGCTGGAGTGAGCCGCATGGAGACATCGTCGGATGCCCCTGTGATCATCGTGCGCGAGCAGACCCGTGTGACATCAGGGCCAGAGGTCCAGCAGAAGATCATCCACGCCTGCCGGGCCCTCGCGTCCATTCTCAGGGGGACGCTGGGTCCACGCGGGCTCGACAAGGGATTGTACAAGTCGAACGGTGAATTCGCCATAACCTCCGACGGAGCGCGCATCATCAACGACCTGCTCATCAAGAATCCCGGAGCGAAACTGCTCGTATCCTTGGGCAAGTCACAGGAGAGCGTCATCGGGGACGGAGTCACCACGACCGTGCTGTTCGCCGGCGCGCTGCTCGATGAAGCCGGCAGGCTCCTGCGCACAGGCGTGCATCCACTGGTGATCGTGGACGGATACCAAGCCGCACTGTCCCATGCGCTCACACGCCTTGACGAGTTGGAGATCACGGTCACGGGAGATGATCGAGATATGCTGACACAGGTGGCTTGCACAGCCTTGTCTGGGCGAGTCGCCGCCGCTGAGAGCGAGATGTTCAGCACGATGATAGTCGATGCGCTCGACACGGTCACCCAGCAACAGGGAGACTCCACCCGCTGCGAGGCGGAGGATGTTCTGTTCGCCAAGTCGGAGGAGGGCGCCCTGTCCGATTCACGGCTCATACGCGGTGTGGTCTGGAAGAAGCGCATCCCGCTCGCGCGTATGGCGGGCGAGCGCACCGATGTGCGCATCGCAGTGCTGCACGCAGACCTGAAGCCGGCTGATCTCAGGCGCGATGCGGAGATCGAGTTCAGCGAGGTGTCCGCCTACGAGGAGTTCATCGCCGTTCAGGAGCAGGCCCGTGAACAGCTTGCAGAGTGTCTGCTCGCCAGCGGCGCCGACCTGTTCTGCTGCTCAGGTGAAGTCGACCGCAGCGTGCTGCACAAGCTGGCCACCGCCGACGCGCTGGTCATCGCCGACCTAGACGAGCAGCAGTTACGTCAGGTCGCTCAGGCGAGCGGCGCCAATGTGGTCGAGCACATCACCGACCTCGGCAAGGACGACCTCGGCAGGGCGGCCAGCGTCAACGCCGAATCTCGCCAAGAGACAGACGAGGTGCAGGACCGCATCATCATCGATGGCTGTGAAGGACCGCTCGTCACCTGCTCGATCGCAGGCACGGCCTCTGTCGAGGAGGTCATCCGTGGGCTCTATGACGCCTTGCGGGCGACCAGCCTGACCATTCGTGAAGGAGCGGCACTCACAGGAGCCGGCAGCGCGCACATGGCAGCATCACTTTCGGTCATCGAGGCCGCCGAAGCGGTTGGGGATAGAACCAGGCTGGGCATCGAGGCGTTCTCCCGCGCTCTGGAGGTGATTCCATGGACGCTGGCATCGAACGCCGGCGCAGATGCGCTCGATGCTCTGCTGGAACTGCGCGCCAGCCAACGCAAGGCAGGACCCGCGACCGGAATCCGCGCCGACGGCACGGTCGGTGATGTGAGCGACGTGCTCGAACCGGCGCAGAGCATCATCCACTCGCTGGCCGCAGCCACGGAGACGGCCTGCTGCCTGCTGCGCTGCGACCAGGTGATCAGCGCCCGCGGCGACTGAACGCGAATGCCAGTCGCTCCGAACGTTGCCGGTTGATTCAAAGGCGTAATCGTCATCGAGTTACAATGGGTCCTGTTGATGGGGTCGTTCGAGCAGCCCGGAACAAGTTCCGAAGTGCCTGAGCGTAGCGGCGAGGACGCCCCGCGAGCGCTCATCAGCGTCTACGACAAGACCGGCGTCAGCGCGCTCGCGGTCGCACTCGAGGCGATGGGTTGGAGCATCCTCAGCACGGGCGGGACCGCACGTCTGCTCAGGGAGTCCGGGGTGGAAGTGACTGACGTCAGTTCGGTGACGGAACATCCCGAGATCTTCGATGGGCGGGTCAAGACCCTGCACCCGGCGATTCACGGCCCGATTCTCGCCCGCGGCAACAATCCTGACGATCTGGATACACTCGACAGGCTCGGATACCCACGAATAGACATGGTCGTCGTCAACCTCTACCCCTTCGAGCAGGTGGCCGCCCGCGACCCTCCGGTGGGAATGGACGAACTCATCGAGATGGTCGACATCGGTGGCCCGACGCTCCTGCGCGCCGCCGCCAAGAACCACGCCGACATGCTCGTGCTAGCCGATGTCAGTCAGTATGACGAGGTGCTGCAGATCCTGCAGGAGACCGACGGGGACCCCGCCTCCGTTCCCCTCGACGTTCGCCAACGACTGGCGCTCATCGCCTTCCAACGCACCGCCGCCTACGACATCGCGCTGGCCAACACCCTCGCCACCCGCTTCAACGGCGCTGACGAAGGGGCCGACGAACTGCCTCCGAAACTGCTGATATCAGGTGGAGTGCTGCAGAACCTGCGCTATGGGGAGAACCCTCACCAGCGAGCTGGATTCTATGATGGCGCTCGCTCCGGAGAGCCGCCCACAGGACTCGCCGCCGCCGTGCAGCACCACGGGAAGGCACTGTCGTTCAACAACTATCTCGACCTCGATGCCGCGCTCAGGTTCGCCCGCTCGCTGACCGGCCCCACCTGGGAGCAGTGGCCGCACTGCTGTGTGATCATCAAGCACACCAATGCGTGTGGAGTGGCCGTCACCAGCGATCAGGTGAGCGCTTGGGATGCCGCGCTGGCTTCCGACCCGGAATCAGCGTACGGTTGTGTCATCGCCTTCAACCAGGTCGTCACGATCACCACCGCCGAGGCCATCGGCGACCATTTCGTCGAGTGCATCATCGCGCCCGGGTTCCAGCCCGAGGCGCTGGAGATGCTGGCGCGCAAGAAGAACCGCCGTCTGCTCACCCTGAGCCCGTTCACCCCGCTTCCCGAAGAACTCCGCTGGCGACAGGTGGACGGCGGCTGGTTATCGCAGACCGAGGGCGCGCCCGTGGTGGATTGGGCCGCAGTCGAGTGTGTGACGGAAGCACAGGTCGATGCGCAGGTTCGCGAACTGGCAGCGTTCGGGGTCGCCGTATGTGCGCAGGTGAAGAGCAACTGCGTCGTCATCGTGCAACCGACCGAGACCGGATTCGCGACGGTCGGAATCGGGCCAGGCCAGACCAGCCGAGTCGAAGCGGTGAGGATCGCCGCACGGCGCGCCGAGCAGAGAGCAGAAGGTGCATTGCTCGTCTCCGACGCCTTCTTCCCGTTCCGCGACGGCCTCGATGCCGCCCACGAGATCGGGATAACGACGATCGTCCAGCCCGGAGGATCCATCCGCGACGCTGATGTCATCGCGGCCGCCGACGAGCATGGCATGGTGATGCTGTTCACCAATGTGCGGCTGTTCCGTCACTGAGAGCCACGTGTGGGCACCTTCGTCCCGACATACCAGATGCCGATGAGGCCGACCAGCAGGATGGTCGCCGGCCCGAATCCCGGGTCCGCCCCGTTCCAGGTGCTCGGGTCAGTCAGAACTCCTTCACCGCGCACGGAAACCTCCCACACGAAGTATGAGGAGATGGAGACCATCATCGCGATCATCAGCATCGTGAATCGCTTGACGTGCCTTGGCAGCGTCTTGCCGGTCGCATAATAATCGTACATCGCCGAGCCGAAGAAGCGGTTGGTCAGGGTCCAACGGAACAGCCTCTCAGAGGAGAGCGAGAACAGGAATGCCGCGGGCACAGCCCATGAGACCGTCGGCCACCCTGGGATGATGATTCCGATGAGTGAGAACACTGTGAACAAGCAGCCGAATCCGACGTAGACACGACTCTTCACGGGACTGCTGCTGACGCAGTAACGCTCGACGATGGCGTCGACTGAATCCAACCTCTCCAAATCCATCGTGAACACTGAAACCAGCCCCCAGCCTTTCGATGATAAACGCGACCCTCGCCCTCCTTGCTGAATCGGTGGTGCCAACGCTCATGCTGGAGAGTCCGCTCCCCCTGACCAGCGGGGTGAACTGATGTCCGAGGGCCTCCTCTTGCCGCGCACTGCTGACCCCACCGACCCGCTCCGGCTGGGGGTGCTCATCTCCGGCTCGGGTTCCGGCCTTGAAGCACTGCTGCAACATCAACGGTCCGCGCGTGGTTCGGGAGGTTGCCCCCACGTGACGGTGGTCGTGATCTCCGACAAGCCCGACGTCAAGGGTCTTGAGCGCGCCGCCGACTTCCAGGTTCCAGCCGAAGTGGTGCCACTTCCTGCTCGTGCTGACTTCGATGATACGGCCGCTTGGAGGCATGCGCACGAGGATGCGGTCGACACCGTGCTCGATGCGCACGAGGTGGAACTGGTCGTCTGCAGCGGCTACATGCGCATCCTCACTGAACGCTTCCTCGCGCCGTGGCTCGGTCGCATCGTCAACATCCATCCGAGCCCTTGGGGCCCGGATGGGGCGTTGTTCCCCGGCGCTCATGGGGTTCGCGACCTGCTGGCCGCCGGACACCCCACCGCAGGTGCCTCGGTCCACTTCGTCACCCCGGGAGTCGACGATGGCCCCCTGATAGCCACCGAGGAGACACCTGTTGGACCGGGTGAGGACGAGGATGCACTGGGAGCCCGGGTCAGGGTTGAGATCGAGCACCGACTCTATCCCGCGGTCATCGATGCCATCGCCGCGGGCCGAGTCACGTTCGACGGCGACCGCGTTCGAGTTCGCGACGACGGGCCATGAGTCCCTCGGCGAACTCGATGTCCTCCGGCGAGTTCACGTTGTGGAAACAGGCTTCATCGATGCCCGCGCCGCTGAGAGCCTCACCTTCGATCCTCAGGCAGTGAAGGCCTGTGTAGAGTGATTGCACGCTGCGCTCACCAGCGACCCTGGCCTGCTGCAGGGCCGCCAGCATCGCTTGCGTGCGCACGAGCGCCAGCAGGTTCTCGTCGCCGTTGGCGCTGACCGGGATGATGGCATCCACTCCGTCGGTTCGCAGCGAGTGCAACACCCTCAGCAGCAGCGGGTCGAGGAAGGGAACGTCGCAGGGTGCCAGCTGGACCCATTCGCTGCCCCAATCCCCGGCACGGCGCAGGCCCGCCACCAGCCCCGCCTGCGGCCCCGTCCAACCATCGGCGTCAGCAACGATCTCGTCGACTTGGAGTGGATGAGAGTCTGGCCGTGGCGAATCGCCATCACGAGTGGCCATGATGATTCGCTCGCCTCCGCCGCGACGCAGGGCATCGACCACGAGGTCGATCATCGGAATCCTCCTTCCGGCGAGGTCCTGTCCGATGCTCAGCAGGCCCTTGGGTCGCCCCAATCTCCTCCCTTCACCACCAGCGAGGATGAGGCTGACGGGCAAGTTCGCACCTCACTCGACTTCGGCGATGCGCTGGATGGCGAACTCGATCTCGGCGAGCAGGTCGCGAGCGCGGGCGATGATCGCTCGTCGATCCCGCCGTGTCTGCGCTGCTGGTAGCCATTCGAGCAGTTTGCGCACGTCCTGCGCGTCCCGCTCGAGCACATGCTCCAGCGCCGCCAGCGCGATCGGGTCGGCCGCCTCGAGGAAGCGCATGGAGGCGGGGGGGCCGCCCCGACTCAGAATCATTGCGCTTCCAGCAACTGCTCGCGCACCCTTTTCAGCAACCCGTCGGATTCGCCGACATCCACCACGTCGACAGCCTCTCTCAGGTGACCAGTCAAGGGAGCACGTCCGCTCCGCACCCAGCCAGCGTGGATGCACAGCAGGGCCAGGCAGGAATGGATCGGAGAGCCGCCGAACCAGTCGAGCAGCAGATCATCATCTGGAGAGCCATGCTCCGCACGGTACAGTTCCTCGACGACGAACAGCAGTCCCTCCACCGGCTCCGTCGCCCGCACGAGCCCGCCGAGCGCGCCCCATACATCGGAATCGAGGGAGGCACGGTCGATGTTGGCGAGCAGGATTCCAGTCGTGACGATGTCCTCCCTCCCCCCGCGCGCCCAGAGCAGTGGAAGCATGCTGGCCAGGGTATCGGATTCACAGTTCGTCAGCAGGAAAGCGACGACGCGCCTGAGAGTCTCATCCGGGGTTCCGCATACGAATGAATAGCCGGTGTGCTCCACCATCTGGTCGATGTGCCCCTTCATCTGCAACACCGGAACGCCGTACGTGTACGCCTCGCGCAGTGCCTTCACCACCCGCTTCGGCTTCCGCCAGGTCCGCTCCGGCTTCGCTGCAAGGAAGTCATCGAGGGGGTCGTTGGAGTCCATGGGCCCCCCTCAATCGCTCTTCGGGGAAATGAACTCTTCCACTTTCTGGAATATCTCGCGTATGTCCTTTCTCACCTTTCCGAGCAACTTCGGCTCCACCTCTTCCTCGAGGTCGCGATAGATATCGGCCCTCACCTCCAGAATCTCACCTTCGGTGATGGCCATCGCCGAGCGCAGCATGGCGATCGCCGCCAGTTCATCCTGGCTGAGCGACGAGTTGACGTAGGCGGTCTCGATCATCTTGCGGCATATTTCCAACCGCTCCTGCTTGTCGATCACCCGCCCACCTTCGACCGGCTCACCGGCGACCACCGCGTCGTAGATCAGCTTCGGTTCTGTATCGAGGTCGTCACCCTTGAACAGCAGGCTGCCGAGCTTGATCGCCAGCCTCCGTTCCTCCATCGTAAGCTCTCCATCTGAGAGCATCACGGTGATGACCGCGTGGAACACAGGCCGAGACATCACGGCCTCATCGTCGTCGGGCACGCCTCAGCCAGAGCGGCCGTTCTTTTTCTCAGTTTCATTCCATCCGATGGGTTCATCAAGGGCATCAGGGTCGGCCGAATCACAGGAATCCCTGTCACGCTCACCGGGCGCCACGTGCGCTCATCCAGTGTACGCCGGCCCCAAGGGGGTGGCGAGGAGACCGAAGGAGATACAGAAATGACAGATATTGGAAATGCGAAGTACATGATTCGCGTCAACGTCAAACTAGACGGTCAGGGTCAGCGCAAGGACATCATCGGAGCCATCTTCGGCCAGACCGAAGGGCTGATGCCCGAAGCGCTCGACCTGCGCAAACTGCAGCGCAGTGGGCGTATCGGCCACATCGACGTGACGCTGGAGAGCAAGAAGGGACGGGTGAGCGGTCTCATCGAGATCCCCTCGACCCTGGAGAACGTGGAGAGCGCCATCATCGGTGCCGCGCTGGAGACCATCGAGCGTATCGGGCCGTCGAAGGCGAGCCTCAAGGTGACCGAGATCATCAACATCCGCTCAGACAAGCGGCTGGAGATGGTCGAGCGGGCGAAGGACCTGCTGCTGGACATCGTGAACATGCGTGACGCGGAGAGCGGGAACCTCATCGAAGAGGTGCGCAGCGTGCTGACGACCTCCGAGGTGACCGTCTATGGGGATTCAGGAATGACCTGCGGGCCCAACGTGGAGGACTCGGACGCCCTCATCATCGTGGAGGGGCGCAACGACGTGCTCAACCTGGCGAAGAGCGGCATCAAGAACGCCATCGCGGTGATGGGTTCGGGAGTGCCAGACGAACTGGTCGAACTCGCCTCTGGCAAGGCGCAGGTGACCGCCTTCCTCGACGGAGATCGTGGTGGGAAGATGATCGCCCTCGAACTCGCCGGAGCGCTTGAGAAGAGCCTGACCCGCATCGCCTTCGCGCCTCCTGGGCGCGAGGTCGAGTACCTCGAGAAGAAGCTGGTCGGCAAGCACCTAGGACAGGCTGAGGCCGCTATCAAGGTGGTGCGCCGCCTGCAGGCCGATGTCGACCGCGACAACGCGAGGGGTAAGGGCAAGGGTAAGGCCAGTCCCCGCGACATCCCTGACGAGATCAAAGGCTACGCCGAGCAGATGCCCGCCGCCCGCAAGGCGGTCTTCATCCTTGAGGATGGCTCGGTGTCAGATGCAATCTGCGCGAGCAAGATTGCAGAGTTCGGCGCGGAGAACGAGGGTGCGCAGGCACTTGTGATCAACAGTTCAGCAAGTGCTAGGGTCGTTGATATCGCCAACGACGCCAACAACCCTGTAGTCGTCGCCACCAAGAGTGGTGGTGGGAAGGACGGGGTAGAAGTCTACGGCGTCGACGAACTCGCCTGAAGCCCGGAATCAGCCGCAGCGCGTGTGATAAACACGGCCTGCCCTTCGGGCAGACGTGCAACCTCCCACCCCCCCGCCTCCGGCGGCGATGACCAACTCCACCGAGCAGGGCGCAGCCATGCAACCCACCGACTCGGGCGTGTCCGGTGTCACGCCCATCCACACCAATGACATGCATCACACGACGGTGGTGCAGCAGGGGCCCACGACTCTCGGGTGGGTCAACCTCGGCTTGGTCGTCATCGCCATCATCCTCGCTGTCACCAGCATGCTCACTGACGCTTGGCTCGTCGACCACTCGGAGCAAGAGGTCCTCGGGTTCACCATTGTATCCGATATCCAGGTCGGACTGGACGACATGAGCGTCACCGCGTGCATCGATGGGGATTGTGAGACCAGTGAGAGCGATATTGGAGATGAACATGATGATTGCAAGAAGAGTCTGGAGGAACTGGAAGTCGATTCTGATGACGAAGCGTGGGATTCATGCAATGAACTCGGACAGATGGCGACGGCGGGCCTCACAGGAATCATCCTGATCTCGCTCGGTGTGGTGGCGCTGCTGGGCGCGGGTGCGCTGCTGGTGATGAGTCAACTCGGGCGCCTGTTCCCATTCAGTGAACTGTCCCCGCTCGCCGGTGGAGTGCTCGGACTTGGCGGCGTGCTCGTCTGGTGGGTACTTCACCCAGACATTGGAGATGTTGAGTTGAAACTGGGGTGGAGCGCATGGGTCGCCATCACCTCGGGTGCGCTCGCAGTGCTGGCCGGTTCATCTCCTACGATTCACCGGCTGCAATCACCGGGCGAGAGGGCCCCGGGAATCGGTGCGCGAGCACTTGAGGAGAATGAAAGTGACAGGGAATTCGTCATCCGTGAATCATCCACGGGCGACAGTACGATGTCACTGATCTGGGTGAATGAATTGCTGCGCGTGGTGAATGTCGAGCGCTCCGAGGGCGAGACCAAGGTCGAGGACCGCTTCATGACCCGCCGCGAGGCGCTGTCCGGATTCAGCCACGAGCGCTACGACTGGCTGGACACCTACCGCTACCTATGGTGGGCGACCACCGGCGCGGGCGTCATCCTCTTGTTCATCGTACCGTTCATCGGTGTGCTGGTCCTCGTCTCCGGGGCACTGTTATCTCTGGCGCAGTTCGCAGACCCTGAGTTCTTGACGCTCGAGACCTCCGCCAGTCGTCATCGCATCCTGCTCTATCGCCTCGGCTCGAACAGGGAGTTGACAAACGCCAGCATGGACATGATCGATGATGTC
>JAKUTA010000170.1 GCA_022447885.1 Candidatus Poseidoniales archaeon
CAAGTACGGCCTCAATGCCCCAATCCACGTTCAGTTCGCCGACTACGTGGGGGGTGTGGCCAAAGGCGACCGGGGGGTGTCGATAAGGACCAGTCAGGGAGTCACTGGTGAGTTGCTCGATCGCCTGCCTGCATCGCTCGAACTCGCCGCCTATGCGGTGGTCCTGGCGACGGTGGTGGGGGTGAGCCTCGGAATCCTGGCAGCAGCAAGACTTGGCACCTGGGTGGACCACCTCGCCCGGGTCTTCGCTGTCGTTGGATCGTCCATGGCCTTGTTCTGGTTGGGTCTGCTCCTCACATTCTTTTTTGCCTTCAAATGGGGGTGGTTCCCAGGTCCGGTGGGCCGTCTCCCCATCGGCAGTGAGGACCCGCGCACCTTCACCGGCTTCTACACCATCGACGGCTTCCTCTCGGGACGTCCGGAAATCGCCCTCGAGGCCTTCCGGTACCTAGCACTGCCGGTGATCACCTTGGCCTTTGTCCTCGCGGCGCCAATCCTCAAGATGGTGCGGTCAGCAATGATCGAGGCTTTGGACAGCGACTTCGTGCGCACGGCGAAAGCGGTGGGCGTGCCGCGACGGCAGATCCTCTTCGTGGATGGCTTTCGCAACGCACTCATCCCGGTCACGACCACAATAGGGATCGTGTTCGGATTCATGCTCGGTGGCAACATCCTGGTCGAGTTTCTGTTCTCTTGGCCGGGCATCGGCCGATACGCCTTCGATGCGATCACCACTAGAGACCTTGAGGCGCTGCAGGGTTTCGTGGTGCTCGTCGGCGTCATGTATGTAGCGTTGAACATGGTGATCGACATTGCCTACGCGCTTATCGACCCGAGAATCCGCATCGGTAGCGGGACGGCAAAGTGACCGGCGAAGGGATCGCAGACCCCGGGGAATTGCCCCCTGCCCGGTTCGTCGTCGACCGCGTCCATGTTACCGAAGAGAAGTCCCGCACCAGAAGAGCCTTGTCGTTCATGCGGTCAAACCCGCTCTTTTCCATTGGCCTTGGGCTTCTCATTGCGTTTGTCGGAATGGCGATCATCGGCCCATTTCTCGTAGGTGACCCACTCCTGACCAACCCTGCCGGGATGTTCTCGCCACCATCGGCCGACCACTGGTTCGGCACCGACGAGTACGGCCGGGACGTCTTCGCCCGGTCGGTGAACGCCGCCCGGCTGGACCTCTCGATCGGCCTCGCCATCGCACTTGTCGCCATGACGATCGGTTCCACTATCGGGGTGGTGTCGGGCTATTTCGGCGGCCGGACAGACGAGATCATCATGAGGCTGACCGATATCCTCCTGGCCTTCCCGGGTTTCGTACTGGCGTTGATCATCGTGGCCGCCCTTGCCGAATCCCTGCTCAACGTGGTGATGGCCGTTGCCGCTGCCTATGTCCCCTACTTCATCCGCCTAACCCGAGCACAGGCTCTGGTCGAGCGGGAAAAAGAGTATGTAGACGCGGCGCGTTTGGCCGGGAACAGGCCTCTCCGGGTGGCCTTCCGACATGTGATGCCTAACTCGTTGGGACCGGCTCTGGTGTCGGCGACCCTGGTAACCGGCTGGGCCGTTCTCACCGTCGCCGGACTCGCCTTCCTTAGCGTTGGCATCCAACCTCCAACGGCCGAATGGGGTGTAATGGTCGGGGAAGGAGCAGGCGACATTATTACTGGAGAATGGTGGACTTCGCTGTTCCCGGGGGGAATGATCGTTCTGGCCGTGATGGCGTTCCACTTCATCGGTGATGACCTCACGGAGTCGAGGACATGAGACTCTTCGAAGTGGAGGCCCTCACGGTAGGCATCACCGGGAGCCCATTCCCCATCTTGCGTGAGGTGAGTTTCTATGTCGAACCCGGGGAGGTTCTGGCCCTTGTAGGCGAATCCGGTTCGGGCAAGACCATGACAGCGCTGGCCGCAATGGGTCTCCTTCCCTTTGGGATCGAGATGACCGGAGGAGACGTGAGGCTTGAGGGTGACAGCCTGGTGAGAACAGGCGGGACGGTGGAACGATCCGCAGCCCAGATGTCGATGATCTTCCAGCATCCGACTAGTGCACTCAACCCGACTATGCGGGTCGGCCACCAAGTGGGCCGGGTTATCCAGATCAATCAGCGACTCGGACGTACCCAGTCACTTGAGGCCGCGGTCGAACTGCTCAAACATGTCGGTATCCCAGGGGCCAAGCGGGTAGCCCGGAACTTTCCCCACCAATTGTCGGGCGGGATGTGCCAACGGGTCATGATCGCCATGGCGGTGGCCTGTCAGCCTCGCCTCCTCATTGCTGACGAGCCAACCACTGCGCTGGACGTCACTGTGCAGGCCCAGATTTTCGACCTCATTAAGTCGCTGGTGTCTGAGATTGGGTGCGGGGTGCTCTTCATTACCCACGACCTCGGGGCGGTTGCCGAAATGGCCGACCGGGTCGCCGTGATGTACGGCGGCCAGGTCATGGAGGAGTCTCCGGTCCGCGACCTTTTGGCTGAGCCGAGGCACCCCTATACCCGGTATCTCCTGGAATCGGTCGTACGTGAGGTCGACCACCGGGTCGAGGACATCGGGGTGGACTTCGCACTCACCGGATGCCGGTTCGGCCACCGTTGTCCATACGTCCACGAGAAGTGCAACGGGTTCCCACCGTTGGTGGAGATCAGCCCCAGCCGTCGGGTGTCCTGCTTTTTGAAGACGGAGGAGTTGCGGTGACGCTCCTAGAGTGTCGGAATATCCACAAGACCTACGGACACGGAGTCGCCACAGTTCCTGCTGTTCGCGGCGTGGACATGCAACTGGAACGTGGCGAGACACTCGGCCTGGTCGGCGAGTCAGGATGTGGAAAGACAACACTAGGACGGGTCATAGTGGGTCTCAACGCCCCGACGTCCGGGAAGGTGGTCTTCGACGGCGAAGACGTTTCGGGACGACTTCACGAACCCGAGTTTCGCCGCCGGGTGCAAATGGTCTTCCAACACCCCCAGTCGTCCTTGAACCCCAAGTTCAGGGTTTCCACCACGTTGCGGGAACCAGCCATTCTGCTCACCTCAATGAGAAACGAGGAACTCGGTCAACAGATCGAACAAACGCTCCGGCTCGTTGGTCTCGGTATCGAGTATCAGACCAGGAAGCCTAAACAACTGTCCGGCGGCCAACTACAACGGGTGGCGATCGCCCGGGCCCTTATGAGTTCCCCGGACTTGATCGTTCTTGACGAACCCACGTCGAGCCTCGACCAGTCGATTCGAAGCAGAATCATCGCGCTCCTAAAGGACATCCAGGAGCGGCGCCAGGTGTCCTACCTGTTCATCAGCCATGACCTGAGCACCGTGAGGAAGATCGCTCACCGAGTGGCCGTGATGTACCTCGGCCGAATCGTCGAGGTCTCTGAAACCGAGGCCCTCTTCAACGACCCCCAGCATCCTTACACCCAGGCTCTACTTTCCGCCGTGCCATCCATCGATCCGGATGATCGATCGGAGCGGATAATCCTCCGAGGCGAGACACCAAGCCCAACAGCACTGCCGGTTGGGTGCTCATTTCAGGATCGATGCGAACTCGTCCATGCCCGATGCAGAGTTGAGGCACCGCTTCTACAAGAAACAGGACCAGCCCGACACGTCGAGTGTTTCGCGGTTCAATGATTACCGACGAGGCCTTCGACGGCCTCAGGGTCGATGTAGACGTTGACGCTACTAATACGGCCTTGGTCGAACTTGATGACCGCCGTGCGCTCCACAAGGTATTCGACACCACCTACACCCCGACCAGTGATCACGAACTGCACAACAGCCGTGG